>DBWE01000071.1:7287-17438 GCA_002308315.1 Clostridiales bacterium UBA1246
CATATAAAACGCTGGGGACTGATGCGCAACAGCTATCAGGAAAACATACAGGAGCATTCTCACATGACGGCCGTGATAGCCCACGCGCTGGCCGTGATACGCAGAGACGTGCTCGGCCGAAGCGCGGATCCCGCCGCCGCCGCGGCGGCCGCCCTTTTTCACGACGCTCCCGAGATAATCACCGGGGATCTGCCGACGCCGGTGAAGTATCTCAACGCAGAGATAAGCGGCGCGTACAAGGCCGTGGAAAAAGCGGCGGGAGAAAAGCTGCTGGAGATGCTTCCGCCGGAGCTCAGACCGGAATACGGCCGTCTGCTCGACTGCCGGGACGAGGATACGCTCAGCCTGGTGAAGGCGGCGGACAAGCTCTCGGCGTACATAAAATGCGTGGAGGAGATCCGCGCGGGAAACAGCGAATTCCGCTCGGCGGAGCAGCAGATCAGAGAGGCTCTCGAACAGCTGCCCATGCCCGAGGTCAAATATTTCATAAAGAATTTCATGCCGTCTTTCGGCATGACGCTCGATGAGCTTACAAAACAGCAGGAAGGAACGGTAGTTCGGTGAAAGCAATAGTTACTGTTATCGGAAAGGACCGCGTGGGCATAATCGCGGACGTGTGCGCGATACTCGCGGCGAACGGCGTGAACGTGCTGGATATCAGCCAGACCGTCATGCAGGATTATTTTACGATGATAATGATGGTGGATACCGCGCAGTGCCGCGTGCGCTTCAACGAGCTCAGCGACATGCTCGCCGAAGAGGGAGAAAAGACCGCGCTGACCATACGCATACAGCGCTCGGATATCTTTGAGGCGATGCACCGCATATGATAAGCAGAAACGAAATAATACAGACTATCGAGATGATAGACCAGCAGCATCTCGACATACGCACCATCACCATGGGCATCTCGCTGCTCGACTGCGCGGACGCGGATATGCGCGTCTGCTGCGGAAAAATATACGATAAGATCACCCGTCTCGCGGCCGACCTGGTAAAGACCGGAGAGGACATCGAAGCGGAGTTCGGGATACCCATAGTGAACAAGCGCATCTCCGTAACGCCGATATCGCTTGTCGCGGCGGGCTGCGCGGGGGGAGATTACGCGGATATAGCGCGGACTCTCGACAGGGCTGCGGCGGAGACGGGCGTGAACTTCATCGGCGGCTTCTCCGCTCTCGTTCACAAGGATTTCACGAACAGCGACAGGCGGCTGATAGACGCCATACCCGAGGCGCTCGCATCCACGAAGCTGGTCTGCTCCAGCGTGAACGTGGCCACGACGCGATCGGGCATCAACATGGACGCCGTCCGCCTCATGGGCGAAAAGGTCAAAAAAGCCGCGGAGCTCACCGCGGACAGCGGAGGCATGGCCTGCGCGAAGCTCGTGGTGTTCGCGAACGCGGTGGAGGACAATCCCTTCATGGCCGGCGCGTTCCACGGCGTGGGAGAGGCCGAGTGCGTCATAAACGTGGGCGTGAGCGGCCCCGGCGTGGTGCATCACGCGCTGAAGGCCTGCCGCGGAGAGCCCTTTGACGTGGTCGCGGAGACGATCAAAAAAACGGCCTTCAAGGTAACGCGCATGGGCGAGCTCGTGGCGCGCGAGGCCTCGAAACGACTGAACGTGCCTTTCGGAGTGGTCGATCTGTCGCTGGCGCCGACTCCGGCGGTGGGCGACAGCGTGGCGGACATACTCGAGGAAATGGGACTCGAGAGCGTGGGGACCCACGGGACCACGGCGGCTCTCGCCCTGCTGAACGACGCCGTGAAAAAAGGCGGCGTGATGGCCTCCAGCAGCGTGGGAGGCCTGTCGGGAGCGTTTATTCCCGTAAGCGAGGACGCGGGCATGATCGCCGGAGCCGAGAGAGGCTCGCTGGCGCTGGACAAGCTGGAAGCGATGACCTGCGTATGCTCCGTGGGCCTTGACATGATAGCCGTTCCCGGAGACACGCCGGCCGAGACGATAGCGGCGATCATCGCGGACGAAGCGGCGATAGGCGTGGTAAACGGCAAGACCACGGCCGTTCGGATAATACCCGCGCCGGGAAAAAAGGTCGGCGAGCGCGTGGATTTCGGCGGGCTGCTCGGAAGCGCTCCCGTGATGCCGGTGCATGAATTCTCCAGCGCGGAATTCATCGCCAGGGGCGGGCGCATCCCGGCGCCTCTGCATTCGCTGAGAAACTGATGAAAGGACTGCTGGTCATCACCGGGCCCACGGCCACGGGCAAGAGCGAGCTGGGCACGGTCATGGCCGAAAGACTGAACGGAGAGATAGTTTCTGCCGATTCGATGCAGATATACAGGGGCATGCGCATAGGCACCGCCGCTCCGACGGAAGAGGAAATGAGGGGCATACCTCATCATCTCATCGGAACCGTTGACCCCTCCGAGGCCTATTCCGCAGCAAGGTACGTCGAGGAGGCTTCGGCCTGCGTAGACGATATCATCGCCCGGGGAAAGCTGCCGATAATTGTGGGCGGCACGGGGCTGTATATAGACTCTCTGCTTTACGGCCGCAGCTTTCCCGGCGGAGACGCGGCCCTGCGCGAACGCTTCGCCGCGCAGTACGACGAGCTCGGAGGCGAGGCAATGCTCTCAAAGCTCGCCGAGGCGGACCCCGAGAGCGCCGCGAGGCTTGCGGCAAACGATAAAAAACGCATAGTCCGCGCGCTGGAGGTCTATTACTCCACCGGCAGGACCGTCACGCAGCACAACCGCGAGACCGCGCTTTTGCCGCCTAAGTACGACCACTGCAGGATAGCTCTCGATTACGCCGACAGAAGCGACCTGTACGCGCGCATCGACGCCCGCGTGGACAGAATGCTCGAGCAGGGGCTCGCCGACGAGGTCCGCTCGCTGCTCGGGTCGGGGCTTTCGGAAAACAGCACCGCGATGCAGGCGATAGGCTATAAGGAGCTTATCCCGGCGCTGCGCGGAGAATGCTCCCTTTCGCAGGCCGCCGAGCTGATAAAGCGCGAGTCGAGACGGTACGCGAAACGTCAGCTTTCCTGGCTCAGGTCCCACGGAGACGTTGAGTGGATAATTTGGGAAAAAAATCGTGATTACGCGAAAGCCGCCCTTATTTCGACACAATTAATGGAAGAAAAAGGTTTAATATAGCCGGGAGCGGAGGCTCGAAATATATTACAGAGGTGTCGAAAATGCAGAAGACTCTTAATTTGCAGGACCTGTTCCTCAACCAGGCGAGAAAAGAAAAAATGCAGCTTACCATGTTTCTCATGAACGGTTTCCAGATGCGCGGCGTTGTCACGGGCTTTGACAGCTTCACCGTGGTGCTGGACACCGAAGGCAGGCAGCAGCTGATATATAAGCACGCGATATCCACAATAGTCCCTTCAAGGCAGATAAAGCTTGCCCAGGAGGAATAGAACGCAGGATTTCGGGAGAGAGATATGAAAAAAACGAACGCCGCGATCAAAATAGCCGGGTTCCTGTTTTTTGCCGCGGCACTGGCATATCTGATAATCTACATACTGCAGGCGGCGAACGATCCGTTCCGCACCGCGGTGGCGGTGCCGTATACGGTGCGCGACAGCGCCGCGGCGTCCGGCGTGGTGGTGCGGGACGAAGAGGTGCTGTACAGCGTTTACAACACCGTGTATATCTCGGCGGAAGACGGGAAAAGAGTGACCAAAAACGAGGAGATCGCGGAGGCCTTCAACGATACCGACGATCTGCAGAAGGCCGTGCGCATAGGCGAGCTTGACGCGCAGATACGCCAGCTCGAGGCGCTGACCGCCGAGGACGCCTCGGCCGAGGACATGCTCAAGCTCGACGCGAGGATAGACGCCGACGTGCTTGAACTGAGAAGAAGCGTTTACGCAAGAGACCTGTCGGGCACGGAGGAGCTCGCGCTCGGACTGAGGATGATGGCCTTTACGGGCTCGCAGAGCCGCGACAGGGTCCTCGGTCAGATCGGGGAGCTGAAAAAGCAGCGCAGCGAGCTCGGCGACGCCGACAGGCTCATTACCGCAACGGTGACCGCGCCGTCGTCGGGCCTTTTCAGCAGCGCGGCGGACGGATGGGAAACGCTGAACGCTTCGCAGCTTGACAACCTGAGCGTTTCGGGGCTCGGAGAGATCTTGCGGGAAGAGCACGACGAGCCGGATTTCGCTCTCGGCAAGCTCGTGTACGGCGTGAAGTGGTATTATGCGGCGCTGGTCGACCAAAAAGACTGCCAGCTTCTGAAAAAGGGACAGAAGGTGCGCGTGCTTTTCGGACGCTACTACAACGAGAGCCTATACATGACGCTGGAGAGCGTCAGTTCTCCCGAGAACGGCAAGTGCGCCGCGGTGTTTTCCAGCGACAGAGCCCTTTCCGACGTTCTCACGCTGCGCCGCCAGGACGCCGAGCTCATATTCACCGAGGAAAAGGGAATAAGAGTCCCGAGAAAGGGAATGCACGTGGACGACGACGGCAAGACCTTCGTTTACGTAAATACCGGGCTGCAGGCGGAACGGAAGGACGTAGAGATAATCAGAGACATGGGCGATTTCTACGTGGTAAAGAGCAGCAGGCTCAAGGAAGGCGACAGTATTATCGTCAGCGCGAAAAAACTGAGCGATGGAAAGGTCGTGAGGTAGCATGACAGATATAGCGGGAAACGTCAGGGCGATCCGCGAGGAGATCGAACGCGCGGCCGAGGGCAGAGAGGTCTGCCTGCTGGCGGCTTCGAAAACAAAGGGTCCCGAGCTTATCAGAGAAGCGATAAAAGCCGGCGTGGACGCGGTAGGCGAAAACAGGGTAAACGAGATGACGGAAAAAGCCGCGCTGGGAGCATATGAAGGCGCGCCGCTGCATTTTATCGGCAGACTGCAGAAAAATAAGGTGAAGTACGTGGTGGGCCGCGTCGAGCTGATACATTCGGTAGACTCCCCGGAGCTTATGCAGCTCATAGGCCGCAAAGCGGTGCAGCTGGGTACGGTGCAGGACATTTTGCTGGAGATCAACATAGGCAGGGAAGAGTCCAAGGGCGGCTTCGCGCCCGAGGAGACGGAACGGGCCGTCGAGCTTGCGGCGAGCACGGAAGGAGTAAGATTGCTCGGCCTCATGGCCATTCCTCCGGTAGGAGACGTTTTTTCCGGAAAATATACATATTTTGACGAAATGTACAAGCTTTTTGTTGACATAAGAGCAAAAAAATACGATAATACCTTTATAAAAGTGTTGTCTATGGGAATGAGCGGGGACTTTACCCGGGCCATTAAAGCAGGATCGAATATGGTGCGTGTCGGTTCCGCCATTTTCGGAAGCAGATAAAAGAAGGACGGATAGGAGATTATTATGGGATTTCTTGATGAGATTAAAAGACTTGCAAGGCCTGTAGACGATTACGACGACGAATACGACAGCGATTTCACGTCGAAATCCACTCAGAAAGCATCCGCCGCGGAACAGCAGGAAACGTTTGTACAGCAGAGCGTGCAGGACAAGAAAAACAAAATAGTTAATATCCATGCCACTACGCAGCTTCAGGTCGTCGTGGTAGAGCCCGATAAATTCGAAAACGCCAAAGAGATCGCGGATCATCTCAGAGATAAACGCACCGTGGTGCTCAATCTCGAGTCCACCGGAAAGGACGTATCGCGGCGCATACTCGATTTCCTCAGCGGAGTCGCCTACGCCCAGGAGGGAAAGATCAAAAAAATCGCCGTCAGCACCTATATGATCACGCCGTACAACGTTGAGATACTCGGCGATCTTATGGACGAGCTGGAGAACAACAGCCAGTATTTTTGATCGCACAGCCGGTGAAAGGATAGACAGAGTATGCTGACGCCTCAGGAAATAACAAAAAAAGAATTTGACAAGGCGGTAATCGGCGGCTACGTAATGGCCTCGGTGGATGAGTTCATTACTCAGCTCAGTCAGGATTATTCCGCACTCTACAAGGAAAACGCGATCCTTAAAAACAAGATAAAAGTGCTCGTGGACAAGGTGGAGGAATACCGCTCCACCGAGGACGCCATGAGAATGGCCCTGCTCAGCGCCAAGAGAACGGCAAAGGAGATAAACGAGGAGGCCGAGTCGCAGAAGCAGCAGCTGCTTGCCGAGGCCGAGGACGCCGCCGTCCTGAGACGCAAGGAGCTGCAGGACGATCTCGCCGCCGAGGAGGCCGCCCTTGCCGCGGCAAAGAAAAACACATCCGAATATCTTGCCCTTATAAGAGCGGCGGCCAGGGAATATATCCTCAGCCTCGACAGGATCTATGACTTTGCCGAGCCGGAGGCGCAGCCTGAGATGCAGGCGGCCGCCACGGCGGAGCAGCGCGAGGAAATGATAAGCGAGACGGCCAGGAGTATAGAGAATTCCATCGCAAAGATAATGGAACAGAGCATAAGCTCCGCCGATGAAGATGACAATACCAGAACTTATGAGCCCGGAGCCGCCTCGGCGTTTCCCGGCGGAAAGGGCGACAGGATAGATCTGGAAAATCTTAAATTCGGAGCCAATTACGAGTCCGGCAAATAAAAACGGACCGGAACGAACGGCATTAGCGCGCCACGCGGCAATCGCCGCGTGGCGAAATTGACAGAAGGGAAAGATACAGACCATGGCGACGGACTACAATGCAACGCTGAATTTGCCGAAAACCGATTTTCCCATGCGGGCGGGACTGCCCAAGAGAGAGCCCGAATGGCTCAAAGGGTGGAACGAGAAGGACATTTACGGCGCTCTGATGAAGAAAAACGCCGGAAAACCGAAATTTGTCCTGCACGACGGACCTCCGTTCTCCAACGGATATATCCACATGGGAACGTCGATGAATAAAATACTGAAGGATTTTATCGTCCGGTATAAGAACATGACCGGGTGGCACGCGCCTTACGTGCCCGGATGGGATAACCACGGAATGCCCATCGAAAGCGCGATAATCAAAAAGAACAAGCTCGACAGGAAGAAAATGTCCGTGCCGGAGTTCCGCAGCGCGTGTCATCAATTCGCCGCCGATTTTGTAGATATCCAGCGCTCGCAGTTCATACGCCTCGGCGTTCTGGGCGACTGGGAGCATCCCTATCTGACCATGGATCCGAAGTTCGAGGCGGAGGAAGTGAAGGTTTTCGGGCAGATGTACTCCAAGGGGTACATCTACAGGGGCCTTAAGCCGGTATACTGGTGCCCGAGCGACGAGACCGCTCTTGCCGAGGCGGAGATAGAATACTCCGACGATAAGTGCCGCTCCATTTACGTCAAGTTCAAGCTGCTTGACGATAAGGGCAGGCTCGGACGCTTCTGCGATACCGACAAGGTGTATTTCGTCATCTGGACGACCACGACGTGGACCATCCCCGGCAACCTCGCCATATGTCTCAACGCCGATCTCGACTACGTGCTGATGCAGGTGCCGTCGGGCGAAGTGTATATCCTGGCCGATCAGCTCGCCGCGGGCGTTCTGAGCAGGGCGGGGATAGAGGGCGGCAAGGTGCTTGCCAGGCTCAAGGGCAGCGAATTCGAGCTGATGACGGCGAAGCACCCGATATATGACCGCAGCTCCGTAGTTCTCAACGGAGATCACGTTACGCTCGAGGCCGGCACCGGCTGCGTGCATACCGCCCCCGGTCACGGCGCCGAGGACTATGCGATATGCCGCAAGTACGACGACAGCGGCGTTACGAATATCGGCACGCTCGTGCCCGTGGACTCCCGCGGCATGATGACCGCGGAGGCCGGCAAATTCGAGGGCATGTACTACGAAAAGGCCAACGACGCGATCTACGACGAGCTGTGCGCCTGCGGAGCGATGCTGACGAGCGAGGAGATCGTTCACCAGTATCCCCACTGCTGGCGCTGCAAAAAGCCCATAATATACCGCGCCACGGACCAGTGGTTCTGCAGTGTGGACAGCTTCAAGGATGAGGCCGCGGAGGCCTGCGGCAGCGTGAAATGGCTGCCGGAATGGGGCGGAGAGAGAATAGTCAGCATGGTGCGCGACCGCGCCGACTGGTGCATTTCCCGGCAGCGCCGCTGGGGTCTGCCCATCCCCGTGTTTTACTGCAAAAAATGCGGAAAGCCCATCTGCACCGACGAGACCATTGCGAGAGTATCCGAGCTGTTCGGCGAAAAGGGCTCGAACTGCTGGTATGAGATGACGACGGAGCAGCTGCTTCCCGAGGGCTTCAAATGCCCGCACTGCGGCGCTTCGGGAGACTTTGACAGGGAAGCGGACACCCTGGACGGATGGTTCGATTCCGGCTCGTCGCATATAGCCTCGCTGCTTAAAAACGACGCGAGCGAATGGCCCGCCGACGTTTATCTCGAGGGCGCGGATCAGTATCGCGGCTGGTTCCAGTCGTCGCTGCTGACCTCCGTGGCAACGCGCGGAAAGGCTCCGTACAAAACGGTGATAACCCACGGCTGGGTCGTGGACGGCGAAGGCAAGGCGATGCATAAATCTCTGGGCAATTCCGTTGCCCCCGAGGAGATAATCGACAAGTACGGCGCGGACATGCTCAGACTCTGGGTCGCGTCCTCGGATTATCACGTGGACGTACGCGCCTCGGACAATATCTTCAAGCAGCTTTCCGATATCTATCTCAAGATAAGAAACACGAGCCGCTACATGCTCGGAAACCTCGACGGCTTTGATCCCGACGGGACGGTGCCCGTCGAAGAAATGACCGAGCTGGACAGATGGGCCGTATCGAAGCTCAACGCGCTCGTTAAGAAGGTGCGCGAGGCTTACGACAGCTATGACTTCCATATAATCTATCACGCCATTCACAATTTCTGCGTGATAGACATGTCCAACTTCTACCTCGACGTTATCAAAGACCGGCTTTACTGCGAGGAGAAAAACGGACTTCTGCGCCGCAGCGCGCAAAGCGCGATGTATATGATACTCGACGCAATGGTGCGCATGCTGGCGCCCATCCTTTCGTTCACCGCCGAGGAAATATGGGCCTGCATGCCTCACGGAGCCTCGGACGACGGCGAGAGCGTCATGTTCAACGATATGCCCCGGTACGATCCCGCGCTTGAGCTGCCCGCGGAAAAGGCGGAGAGCTGGGAGCGCATGATGAAGCTGAGAACGGACGTGAACAAAGCCCTTGAGCTCGCAAGAGCGGAAAAGACGATCGGCAAGCCCCTTGACGCCGAGGTCGTGCTGCACGTCTCGGATCCGGAGCTGAAAAAGGAGCTCGGCGGGTACGATCTCAAGACTCTGTTCATCGTTTCCTCGGTCGAGGTGAAGGACGGCGAATTCGACGCCTACGCCGGAGACACTCCCGGAGTGACGGCGGAAATAAGAGCGAGCGGGGAAAAGAAATGCGTACGCTGCTGGACGCATGACAGCCGCGTGGGAGAGGATAAGGAGCATCCGGAGCTCTGTCCCAGATGCGCGGCGGTCGTAAGAGCGCAGTGACATATGTATTCGGCGCGGTCCGGGAGGACCGCGCCGAATGAAAATGTGCCCGACGGCGCCCGGCTGAGCGCGTATCGGGCCGGAGGGCTCTATGTATTATATTTTCATCGCTGTCGTTATCATGCTCGTCGATCAGTGGTCAAAGCTGGCGATGGTGCGTATGCTGCCGGTGGGCGGAGAGACCGATCTGATACCGGGGGTAATGAGCCTTACGGTAGTTCATAATTACGGCGCGGCTTTCAGTATGCTGCAGAATATGCGCCCGCTCCTTCTGGGCCTGACCGCGGCGGTCTGCGCCGTGCTGTTCGTATATCTGCTCGCCGGGCGCCGCCGCTCGGGAGCGCTTTCGCTGAGCCTTGCGATGATACTCGGCGGGGCGCTCGGAAACGCAGCCGACAGGCTTATCAACGGATACGTCGTAGACATGTTCAGAACGCTTTTCATTGACTTCCCGGTATTCAACGTGGCGGACTGCTTCGTGACCGTGGGCGGGATCATCCTGTGCGCCTGCCTCATATTCGATAAAAGCCTCGCGTCGGAGAAGTCAGGATCGGGCGGGAGGAAAACGGAGAAACACGATGCCGATAATAACGGTAACTGAAGACGACGCCGGAACGCGGCTCGACGCGCTCATAGCGCAGCATCTTGAAGGAATCAGCAGAAACCGCGCCCAGCAGCTGATAGAGTCGGGCGCGGTGACCGTATGCGGCGGGAAGACCGTAAGAAAGAACCATAAGGCCGCCGAAGGCGAAAGCTTCGAGATAACCGT
>DBWE01000071.1:17509-20904 GCA_002308315.1 Clostridiales bacterium UBA1246
ATGGTGGTCCATCCGGCCCCGGGCAATTACAGCGGCACGCTCGTGAACGCGCTGATGCATCACTGCGGAGACAGCCTGTCCGGCATAGGCGGAGAGCTGCGCCCCGGCATAGTGCACAGGCTGGATAAGGACACGTCGGGCCTCATGCTCGCCGCCAAGAACGACAGAGCCCACGCGGCCCTTGCCGGACAGCTGAGCTCGCGCAGCCTTTCGCGCGTGTATGAGGCGATAATACGCGGGCATCTCAGACAGCCCGAAGGAGAGATAGACGCCCCCGTAGGCCGCCACCCGACCGACCGCAAAAAAATGGCCGTGACGAATACGAATTCCCGCAGCGCGAAAACCCGTTACGAGGTGCTCAGGGAATACCCGGGATATACCTATCTGCGCTGCATACTCGAAACGGGGCGTACGCATCAGATCAGAGTGCACATGTCGTACCTGGGGCATCCCGTGGCGGGCGACACGGTTTACGGAGGCAGGGCCGGAGAGCTTGGTCTGAGCAGCCAGTGCCTCCACGCCAGGACGATCAAATTCGTTCATCCCTCTACGGGAAAAGAAATGGAGTTTACCTGCCGGCTGCCCCCGGAATTCATATCCGCGCTGAAAAAGCTGGAAGCCGCGGCGGATTAGACGGCGCCGCATTCATGCCCTGCGGGGTATCGTGATGGTGAGCACCAGCGCGCCGTCCGTTTCCTGCTTTTCCAATTCGGCGTCTATGCCGGAGCGTTTCATCAATCCGAGCCCCTTCGTGACGGTGTTCAGGAATATCCTGACGTCCTTGATCACGAAAAAGGGGCTCTTTTTTCTCGCCTTTTTCGGAGGCGGGGCGGTAGCGGGCGGATCTCCGGACAGAAGCTCGTCAACGTAAGCTTCCGCCGCGGCGACGTTGAGAGCTTTGTCGAGTATGACTTTCAGCGCCGCGAGGCGGACGCCGTCGTCGGGAAGGCGCAGCAGGGCGCGGGCGTGACGCTCGCTCAGCGAGTTTTCCCGCAGTATGTAAAGTATCTCCGGCGACAGCTTCAGCAGACGCAGCTTGTTTGCCACGGCGGACTGTGATTTGCCTATGCGTCTGGCGGCTTCCTCCTGGGAAATGCCGTATTTTTTTATGAGCGTGGAGAGGCCCTCCGCCTCCTCTATGAAATCGAGATCACGTCTCTGGAGATTTTCCACAAGGGCGATCAGCCCGGAGCTTTCGCCGTCCACGTTCAGAAGTATGCAGGGGATGCTTTTAAGGCCCGCGAGCTTTGAAGCCCGCAGCCTGCGCTCGCCCGCCACGAGCTCGAAGCCGCCCTGAGGCAGCCGTCTTACGGTGAGCGGCTGCAGTACGCCGTAGCGCAGTATGCTTTCCGCAAGCTCCGAAAGGGAGGCGGGATCAAACTGCCGCCGCGGCTGATCGGGGTTGGGAAGTATCGAATTCGGAGAAACGTACATTATTTTCCGGGTGTCGTAAAGCGACGGACCATTCATGCGATATCGCTCCTTTCCCCACGATAATAGTCGTTTCCCGATAAAAAACTCCGCGAAAAAAGTCGCCGATAAAGTCCGGACGACTTTATCGGCGGTGAAAGGCGGATAGCGGATCATTGCCGTCGGCTCAGAAGATGCTCCATGGCCCTGTAATATTTGCGCACGCTGTGTCCGTCGGTCAGGCACAGCTCGTAGCGCTCGTGACCGTCCGGAGAGAAGAGCAGGGTCTCGCTTCCGGCGAAGCTGCACATTGAGGGCTCGGACATGCCCGAGAGGGGAAAGCTCATTTCGCCTACGCTCAGCGCGGAAGAGTCCAGCCTCACGCCGCCGGAGGCGGCGGGGGTCCTTGTGTGATCGTCCCCGACGCGCCGCAGCACCGCGCCGCCGTCGGAAAAGACGGTATCTCCGCCGGCGCAGAGCTCGTCGAGACGCTTTTCCTGCCAGTCGTCCCAGGCCGCGGGATCGCGGAAGGGAGCGTTTTCGCCGAATAAGCCGTAAACGCCGTAAGTCACGCTCATGCCGCAGCGGGAGCACGTGAAGCTGTTTCCGCTGCTTTTGAAGCTGTCGGTCGAGCCGCAGGCGGGACAGAGATATAAAAACTGCTCGAGCCCCTCGGCGAGACGGCGCCCCTTGTAGGCTATGGGAGCCGCCTGCTGGGAGGCGAACGCGTCTACGTGAAGATCGCGCTCAAGCACGGCGTTTATCTCGTCCGTGCTCATGCCGCGGAGCTGCTCGGGAGTGTATATGCCGACTGCGCTCCCCTCCATGACGCCGCGGCGGCGGGAGCGCGCCCAGCGGGGCAGGGAAAGATGACCTCCGGTGATGCGGAAGGTCACCACCGGCACGCCGGCTTTTTTCAGCAGCTTGGCGGTCGCGGGGTGCATGCGGCCCGTGCGGCCGTTGAAGGTGTTTTCTCCCTCGGGGAAAAGGCATACGCTTACGCCGTTTTTCAGCCAGCGGAGCATGGAAATGACCGCGGAGGCGTCCGAGCCGCCCTTGGTGCGGGATATCGGCGCGGCAAGCCAGTTGATGATCGAGGCGATGCGCGGGCTGCGGAAAATATGCTCGCTGGCAAGGAAGTACATGTGCCCGCCCGGACCGAAGGGAAGGGCGACAAGAAACTGATCCCACGCGTTCGAGTGGTTGGCGACGACTATATACGGAGGCGATATCTGCCCGACGCGCCTGAAGCGGTAGTTGAACAAAATACGGCAGAGAATATAGAAAGGCAGGTAAATGATGCGCCAGATCAGACGGTGGCGTCTGAGGGCCCTCTTCTTTTCCGTATCCATGAAAAACCTCTCATTGAAGCATCTTTTTGAGCTCGAACAGCAAATTCATCGCCTCTATGGGCGTGAGCGTCTCGGGCTCGCACGCCCGTATGCGCGCGGCCACGGCGCTGTCGGCCAGCGAGGAAAGCGAAAGCTGTCCGTCGTCCCCGGCGGGTGCGGGAGCGGCCGGGGCGGGAGCGCCGCCTTTTTCCAGCTCGGAAAGCACGTCCTTCGCGCGCCTGATCACGCTGTCGGGCACTCCGGCGAGCTTGGCGACCTCGATGCCGTAGCTGCGGTCGGCCCCGCCGTGTACTATGCGGCGCAGGAATATAACGTCGTCTCCGCGCTTCTTGACGGCGGTGCTGAGATTTTTTACGCAGCTGAGGGTATCCTCGAGACGGGTCAGCTCATGATAGTGGGTCGCGAACATGGTGCGGGCTCCCAGCTTTTTCGGATCGGCGCAGTATTCCACCACCGCGCGGGCTATGGCCATGCCGTCGTAGGTGGAGGTGCCGCGTCCTATCTCGTCGAGTATCAGCAGGCTGTTCGGCCCCGCGTTTTTCAGTATGGACGCCACCTCGGTCATCTCTACCATGAAGGTGGACTGACCGGCGGCAAGGTCGTCGGAGGCGCCGATGCGGGTAAAGATCCTGT
>DBWE01000100.1:0-17397 GCA_002308315.1 Clostridiales bacterium UBA1246
TGCACATAGTTGTCTCTCTGCTTCTGGGAGCCCTTGCCGGGTGGATAGCCGGGCAGATAATGCACTCAAAGCACGGCCTCATCATGAATATCATCCTCGGCCTGGTCGGCGGTCTCGTCGGCGGCTGGCTCGGCGGCCTCATCGGCATAGGCGGCGGCTGGATCAGCGGCCTGATACTTGCCGTGGCGGGCGCCTGCATCCTTATCTGGCTGGGCAGGCTCATCGGCGGAAAGAAATAAGTCCGCACGCAAAAGGGAATATACGGAAACCGGGTCAATGAGGACGGTACTCACTCATTGACCCGGTTTCATATTTGTCTCTGTCCTGGATAAGAGTTGATATGCATATTCATACATTCAATAATAGAAATATTCGTATATATGAATATTGCAGAGAATAAAAATGAGGGCGAAAAGCTCTCATAACAGCATGATTAAAGGGCGAGACGATTGCCTCACCCTTTATCAGTATTCATTTTAATCTGTTACTTTAAATTCTTTACCATCCTTGTCGCAATAGCAAGTGCCTGTTCACGGGTCGCCTGTGCATACCCTATTGCTATTTCTGCGTCAGTCGTTGCTTTTGGTGCAAAGGTGTTATTGCCTACACCGTTAATAATCCCATTTGCTGCCATAAAGTAAACGCTCGGTTTCGCCCAATCAGATATTTGAGCATCGTCCGCAAAAGGTGCAGGCACGGAAAACAAACCATTGAAGGTATCGGCAAACTCACCGTCTTTGCTCATTTCCCAACCGTCAATCGAAATCTTCTTATATACCCGTGTCAGCATAGTTGCCGCTTGTTCTCTGTTCAAAAGGGTATCGGGGTGGAAGGTTGTTGCACTTGTTCCTGTTGTAATACCCACCTGATATGCTTTTAAGACTTCAATATCCTTTGTGTCAGTAAAGGGATTGACCTCCACAGGGCTTGCCTTTTCACCTGAAAGGGCTTCATACGCACGAACACTAACGGCGGCAAACTCTGCTCTTGTAATAGGCTTCGTAAGGTCTGCATTTCTCAAACTGTCAGGGATAAGCCCTAATTTGTCTGCTTCAGCGAGTTCAGCCAAAGCCCATTGTGAAGCGGTAAAATCTGCCTTCTCATTGAGTACGAGTTCATCAGACCAGTCACTGAAACGGGAATCGGAAATGGAATCGGGAAAATACCATCCGCGATAGCGCACTTGCGCTCTGACTTCAGAATCCACATGAAGCTCGGCCAGACCCACGGTTTCATAAATGCCGCAGAAATCTCCATTGCTGACCTCTGGATTTTTCTCCGAATAATTCATATCGAGGTAGTCCTCGTATTCCTTGCCGTCAATGGTCACCTTCATTTCAATGGTAGTGATGTACCCAACTTCCTCCCAATTATCGCCTTCCTGAGAGTATTCGATGGCGTTGAGCACATTTGCAGGCGTCTTTATTTCAGCCTCAAGCCACACATGATATTCGTCATGGTCGATTTTCAAATCGGAAATTATGGGCGGTGTTTTCCAATCTGCGTCTGTTGGTTTTGTTGCCGCTATTGCCGACACAGGAAATAAGGATAGTGCGATAATCAGCACTAAAACAGTTGCTAAAAGTTTCTTTTTCACGGTTTAATCCTCCTATTCAAAACATTATGTTGCTATCTACAAATAGTTAAAGTTCGTAATACCACACATGTATACGCATTGCAAGAGACAGGCACACTTTTCCCATAAAAAAGGAAATTTTGTATGCAACTGTTTTGCCTGGTTATTTTCAGCACACTATATCTCAGACAGAGAGACAGAGAGACTGTATGTTTATGCGTCAAAAAATTTCATCAACTCTTATCTGGGACAGAGACTCATATTTTTTGCCGCGGCGAACGCCGCCCGCGGCAGTTCACTGCGCTATCAGCTCTATCCGTTTTTTCAGTTCGCTCAGTCGGACCTCCCGGATCTCATATTTTCCGGGTTCGTCGACGAATATCGCGACGACGTTCCCGCCGTCGGCTTTTTTGTCATGAAGCATCGCGGCGTATACCTTTTCGGCGTCAAGGGGGCACTTTACGGGAAGGTCCAGCTTTTTCAGTATCGGGATAAGCCGTTTTCTCAGCTCCTCCCCGCACATCGGGATCATTCCCAGCGCCACGCATTCCCCGTGGCTGAGCTCGTGAAGCTCCCCGCAGCTTTCTATCCCGTGGCCTATGGTATGCCCGAAATTCAGTATCCTCCGCAGCCCGGCTTCCCGCTCGTCGGCTTCCACCACCGCGCTCTTTATCCGGACCGAAGCGGCGATGACGCCGTCAAGCTCCCGCTTCGGATCCCGCTTTTCAAAGATCCCGAAGAGCTTCGCGTCGCTTGTCAGCGACATTTTCAGCGCCTCCGCCAGCCCCTCGGACACTCTTCTGTCCGGCAGAGTCGCAAGGGTATCGGGGTCTATCAGCACCGCTTTCGGCTGCCAGAAGGCGCCGATGACGTTTTTTACTCCGTCAAGGTCTATCGCCGTCTTGCCGCCCACGGACGAGTCCACCTGGGACAGCGCCGTGGTGGGAACGTTGTAGAAATCCACTCCGCGCATATACGTCGCCGCGGCGAAGCCGGCTAGGTCTCCGACCACGCCTCCGCCCACGGCGACGACGCAGTCCTTTCGGGAAAAGCCCTCCGCCAGCATCCGGGAATGCAGCCGCCGCAGCATTTCATAGCTCTTGCTGCCCTCGCCCGCCGGGACGGTCTCCACCGCCGCCTCCCGGCACTGCGCGGCGATCGCTTCGGCGTAGCCTGCGGGCACTCCGCCGTCGGTGACGACAAGCACCCTGCGCTCCAGGTCCAGCAGCTCGCCTGCCTTCTTCAGTATGCCGCGCTCAATTCGGATCTCGTAGCTGTCGGCGCCTAAATTTACGGGAATGATCATTGTCAGCTCCTATGCTTTTTCCGGCAAACGGAGCCGCTGCAAAACAGACATTTTGCAGCGGCTCCGCCCGATGATCGCTTACTTGCTCAGTTCGTTCACGAGGAGCGTTCCGAGCCCGCTTATCTGATTGTCGTTTATGTCGTCATATACGGCCTGCACGGCGGGCAGCGCGAGTATCTCGTCAAAGAAATCGGCGCCGTATTCTATCACCGTCATGCCGCCGTCCTCGAGGATCTTCTTGTTGTCCTTGTCGATCTGCTCCAGCTGCGGTCTCATATAGGCTATCGCGTCGGCGACGGCCTGCTCTATCGCAGCCTGATAAGCGGGATCAAGGCTCTCCCAGGCGTCCTTGCTCATGCATATCTGGTTGCAGTAAAGGATGTGGTTGGTGCAGGCAAGGTA
Organism: Clostridiales bacterium UBA1246; assembly: GCA_002308315.1. Classification (GTDB taxonomy): domain Bacteria; phylum Bacillota; class Clostridia; order Oscillospirales; family Oscillospiraceae; genus UBA1246. The sequence goes on from DBWE01000100.1 coordinate 3,285, forward strand.
ATCCTGTACCTCCTGGAAGCTCGCGCCCACGCAGGTGTCAGCGGCGTTCTCCTGGGCGTCCACGGTGCCGTTCTGCAGAGCTATATACAGCTCGGCCCAGGCAAGCGGAGTGGGCTCCGCGCCTATCGCCTGCCAGAACGCCATGTGGTTTTTGTTGTCCATCGTGCGTATCTGCAGTCCCTTGAAATCGGCCAGCGAGGACAGATCCCTCTTGGCGGTGGTCAGTCTGTAGGTAGCGTTCTGCAAAAATCCGAGCAGGTGCAGGTCAGCCTTATCGTACGCGGAAGAAAGGCTGGTACTGAAATCGTTTTTGCCGTTGAGCACCTTGTCTATGGTATCTCCGCTGTACTTGGAGAAGACCATCGGAAGATCGAAAACCGCCATTTCGGGGATGAAGGATACGATGGGAGCGGTCTGACATACTACGAGCTGTATATCGTTCGACTGCATCTGACGGATAAGGTCGGCGTCGCCGCCCAGCTCTCCGTTGGGATGATAGTCGATAGTCAGCTTGCCTCCGGTGATCTCCGCAACGCGGCTCGCGACGTACTCGCCGAATATCTGTCCGGCAGCGCCCTTGCCCGTGGAGTCCGCGCCGACCAGCTCCAGGGGTTTCAGATCGGCATACGCGTCTGAGCCGACCGTCTGAGTGTCTTCCTTGCTGCCCGCGCATGCGGCCATCGAAACAAGAAGTATCAGTGCCGCGATCAGTGCCAATGCTTTTTTCATTGCTTTCCTCCTCATATTATTCCTTTTCGTATTTATAACAGCGCCGTGGAAAACCAGGGTATAAACGTGATAAGTATCAGTGCCGCCAAAAACGCGATGATGAACGGCATGGACCGCTTTGCCACCGCCATCGGCTGTTCCTCGGCAAGATTTCCTGCCACGAACAGATCGAGTCCGAAGGGCGGAGTGGCAAGACCTATGGACAGGCAGCACACGAGGACCACGCCGAAATGGACTTCGTTCACTCCGAGCATCTGAACGGCCGGGAGCAGCACCGGAGCCAGGATGATTATCGCGGGGCCCGTGTCCATTACCATGCCGAGAAGCAGGAAGATCACCACGAGTACTCCCATGACCGCCCAGCTCGAATGGAAATTGCTTGTAATGAACGCGGTTATCGTGCCCGTGGCCTTCGTCAGCGACAGCACGCGCCCGAAGGCCGTGGCGAACGCGAGGACGAAGGCGAGCCCGCCGTATGTTTTCACGGCGTTTCTCAGCATCGGCAGGAGATCCTTTATTTTGATCGTCCTGTAAACGAAGAGCGATACTATCAGGGCATAGAATACCGAAATGCAGGCCGCCTCCGTAGGCGTGACGAAGCCCGCGTATATTCCGCCCAGTACGATTATCGGGCAGAGCAGCGCCGGCAGACTGTCAAGGAACAGATGTCCGAAGCCCCGGGATTTAAGCTCGGTCATTTTCCGGTTTATCAGTTCTCTGTCCTCGCCCCTTTTGGCGCAGTACCATACCGCGTATACCATCATGCACACGCCTATCAGTATCCCCGGCAGTATCCCGCCTATGAAAAGCGCGCCGGTGGAAACCCCCGTAGCCAGCGAATACAGCACGAAGGGGATCGACGGCGGTATGATCACGCCCAGTCCTCCCGCGACGGCGATAAGACCGGCGGACCATTTCTTTTCATATCCGAGCTCCACCATGAACGGCACGCACATCGCGCCGACCGCCGCCGTGGTGGCGGGGCCCGAGCCGGAAATGGCGCCGTAGAACAGGCAGGTCAGTATGACGGCGCAGGGTATTCCTCCCCGCAGCTTTCCCACAAAGTAGGCGAAGAAGTTGAAAAGCTTTTTCGATATGCCGCCCTCCGCCATTATCACTCCGCCGAGGATAAAGAGCGGAACGGCGAGTATGGGCGTGGAATTCGCTCCGGAGAAGGCGTTATTGAGCAGCTGTGCCACAGAGCCGCCCTTCCCCATTGCGAGTATCGGCGCGAGAGAGCCGAGCACCATCGACTCGGCGATCGGGAACGAAAGGATTATCGCGATAATGAAGACAATAAATACGAGTAACGCGGCCATTATTTATTGCCTCCTTCCGTCCTCTTCCCCGCCTCTATCTCCTCGGCGGCCTCCGCCATGGTCTGCTCGGCCACGGTCATGCCGGCGTCGTTGAAGGATCTGATATGCAGATACGCCTGCTGGATACCGCGCAGCACGGCAAGGAAGAACCCGATCAGCATTATGATATATACCATCCACATCGGCCACTGCATCGCCGACGAGGTCTCGCCGCTCTTCATTATCCGCTGAATGACCGAAACGGAATGCACTCCGAGCAGGCCCATCGTCGCGGCGACGACGATATCGACGATGATGTTTACGGTGTTTTTCACCTTCCGCGGCATCGCGTCCATAAGCACGTTCACGCGAAGCATGCTTGCCTTGCGTACGGTGTACGGCAGCGAGAGGAACACGCTCCATATCCAGCAGAAGCGGCAGAATTCCTCCGCCCAGGTGAGCGCCGGGATCCACGGGACGTTTCTTATAATGACCTGAATGAGCTCCACGCAGGAGATCAGCACGAGAAGGAGCACCAGCAGAGTCTCTTCAAACCGTTCGTCAAGCCACTTGACCGCTTTCATCTTCGATCACTCCCTATTTGCCGAACACTTCGCTTTCGGCATGGTTCCGTGTCCAGGCTTTTTCCGCCAGGATATCCGTCAGTTCTCTGCGCATGGCCTCAACGGGCGCTTCCTTCCCTGTCCACAGCTCTATCTGGACCACGCCCTGATACAGCGACATCCCCAGCCCGTTGAGTATCCTGCAGCCCTTCTTCTCGGCGTTGATAAGGAACTGAGTCTTGTCCGGGTTATAGCAGGCGTCGAAATAAAACTGCCCGGATCTTATCAGTTCCTCGGGAAGCGGGCTTTGTCCGACGGTCTCGCCCATCCCCACGCCGCTCGCGTTTATTACCACCGAGCATTCCGAAAGGGCGGAATGCTCGCCGTAAGGCACGGCCTCGGCGATCGGAGCGAAGTTTGAGTTGATATCTCCCGCCAGCCTTTCCGCGCTGTCGCGGAAAATATCCGTTATGTATATCTTCTTCGCGCCGTTATAGGCAAGGACCGAGCATATCGCTCTCCCCGCGCCCCCCGCGCCGAAGCAGAAATAAGTATGCTCGGGTATGCTCAGCTTTGCTTCCTCCGCGATCGAGCGGACAAAGCCGGAGCCGTCGGTGTTGTAGCCCTTCAGCCTGCCGTCGGGCAGCTTGACCACCGTGTTGCAGGCCCCCATTTTCCGGCACAGCGGGTCGAGCTCGTCGAGATATTGAAGCACCTTCACTTTGTTGGGCTTGGTCACCGCGGCGCCGATGAAGGACGGCATGCGGCGTATGCCCTCGATTATCTCTCCCAGATAACGGTCGTCCGTCTCCGTATAGAAATAACAGAGATTGAAATTTCCCGCGGCATAGCCCGCGTTCTGCATCCGCGCGGCAAAGGACTGATCCAGCGGAGTGCCGATCAGAGTGATGAATTTGGTGTTGATGTCGATCATGAACGGTCTCAGCTCCCCTCGGTTTCTTCTTTTGCTTTATCCGCACCGCTCCGCTTCTTCGCGGGTCACGTCGCTTTCACCGCGAATTTCCGCCGCGCGATCAGGTGATATAACGAAAAACCTTCGAGTTTTTGTTTCTGTATACGAGGGCGATCACGACCGCGGCCTTCAGAAGCTGTCCGATCGGTATATGCTCGGACATATTCGGGTATCGGAAAAATCAGGACCGCAAACAGAAGCTTGGCGATATCGACATACTTGAAAACGCTTTTGTCTGTACTCATAACGATACCGTTTTTTACCCCGCTCTGTTCGGGGTCACTTTTTCATAACCGCCCGCAGGACATTTTTTATCCGTCTCTTTGAAATGCCGGCGATCTCCTTCATGAAAGCCGGATATGCCGCGAGGTTCACCGCGGCGATGACGCACAGCCATATCGCGGCGTTTTCAAAAGCAAGCACGATCCAGGAAAAGTAAGAAATGCTTTTCATATGCAGCAGGCTCGTTATCCCGTACGCCGCCGCGAAGCAGACCGCGTCTGTCAGCAGGTGCTTGACGAATTCTTTGACGGACCGCTTGAGAAAGGTCCCGGAAACGTAGTGCGCCATCCATATCGTCTGGAAGATCATGGCGGCAAGCGTTCCTATCGCTACGCCTATCAGCCCGAACGACCTCACCGCGAGAACGGATATAGCGAGGTTCATGACCGCCGCGATGATATAATTGGACTGCGTCTGTTTGTAATGCCCTCCCGCCAGGATCATTATGCTGTAAGGCAGGCGGAGAGAGTGCATCGAATTTGCGAGAGTTATCAGAAAGGCGAACAGCGGGACGTGATAATCCGCGTCGTGTATCCCCTTCGTATATACGGCGACGAACGGGCTTATCAGCGAGGAAGTGCAGCCGAATATCAAAACGGCTCCCGTGTGGATGAGCCACTCCGCCCAGGAGAACGTTTTTTTCAGCTCGTCCAGCTCCTGCTTTGCCCAGAGCTCTCCCAGCAGCGCCTGGATGCCGCCCGTCATCGACGTGAACAGAGTCTTGACTCCGCTGATAACGAGATAATATACGGAATAGATCGAAACGTTGGACAGCGTGGAAAAAACGGTAAGAACGAGCGTATCGGTATTGTCCAGCACCACGGCGGCCACGTGCTGCGCCACGCCGTTCCACTTCTGCTTTATCGGCTCTCCGACGTACTTTATTTTGCGGTCGATCCGGTAGTGCCGGTTGACGTACAGTCTGAGATATATCGGCCTGAGCAGATAGATAAGCGAGCCCGTCAGCTTTACCGTCTGAATGCCCGCTCCCGCTTTGATCAAAATCACGCAGACGACGGTGCTCAGACAGAGCGTCACCGTCTGCGCTATGTACGAAACATAACCTTTTTGGTCTGCCAGCAGCAGCAGTCTGTCGACCACGCCGAAATAATACTGCGCAAACGAGCTTATGCTCATGGCCAGGATGAGTCCGGCCACGTACAGGAAGGAAAACGGGGACGCCGAATGGATGAATTTGGGGTAAAAAGCGACGAGAAATCCGATATAAACGGCGAGGATCAGCGCGAGAAGGCGGAAAAACCTGTTTGCGGATGCTATGATGCCGCTTACAGAGCTGCGGTCCCCCTCCGCCAGCGGTTTATACAGCGACGACTGAACTACGCTTCCCACTCCCAGCTCAAGGAACGAGATGACGGCCAGAAACTGAGTCACCGAGTTGACCAGTCCGTTTACTTCGGAGCCGAAGCTGTGCATGATCAGCCTCGGAAGGATGAACCCGCATATGATCGCGGCGGCCTGATGCATCAGCGAGGTCGCCGTATTGTATGCCAAGCGCTTATTTCTCCCCATTTGAAAACCACCACATCAAATCGTCCCCGGCGGCAGTTGTTTGCCTCTCATCGCCTCAGGAACGTATCGCAGCCTCGCCGCGGCCGCCTGCCGTCCGGTTTTTCCGTCAGACGGCGGCCTTTCCGCAATCGGTCAGAATGCGGTCTATGTTTTCTATGCCGAGCCGCTCCGGAGTGCGTCCCTCCGCGCGCATGCTCCTGCCCAGCGCGGCGGAAGCGATCTCTATAAGAGCCGTGCAGATGGGCGTGGCTACGCCCAACGTCTTTCCCAGCGCCTCCAGCATCACCAGGCCCTGAGGAACGTCCTCGTTGATGTAGCGCGAATCAACGCTCGTGGGTCCCTTTGCCCTGGTGGGCATTTCGGCGTAATCCAGGAAAACCTCCTTGGCGTCCTTGGTCTCATCGAGAGAATTGCGGTATTTGCAGGCTTCCACATACGGTATGCGTTCAAAGCCGAGCTTTTCGAGAACGTTCATCTTCTCCGCGTCCAGGGCGTCCAGCACCATCCACGTGCGGGGATTGGCGCGGGTATACGCCTCGTGATACATGCAGAATTCGCCCTTGGAGTACTCTATGCGCGGTATGCTCAAAACGGAGCCCACCGTGTGCACCACCAGGTTGGGATTATGCAGCGCCGCTTCCACGACGGAGTCGAGGTAAACGAAACGCTCGTCCAGCAGATCGAGCTTTTTTATCGCCTCTTCTTTTCTTGCCACCGGATAAATGCCTATGGGGTTCCTCACGTTGCGGAAGCCGACGCGGAACAGGCCGGGCTCCATTATGCGCCCGTCTATGAAGCTGCTTTCGGCCTCGGCGATGATAAGGTCCCTGCCCGGGCAGTGCTTCATCATATACGCCGTGGAAAGATAACCCGGATTTATCAGGACGATCTGACCGTCCTCGAAATGCTCCGCGAGACGTTCTATCAGCTGCTCGTGGAAGTTGGTCTGTATGTAGATGATCACGACCTCATTGCCGCGGATCATGGAAAGGTCCCTCGTGACTTTGCCGATATAAGCGGTCTTGATCTCTCCGAATTCATTGAGCGTCATCTTTCCGTTGTTTTCGAGCAGATAGTTGAAATTATCGTCATGCATCGCATGGGAGGTTTTGATCAGGGTGACCTCGTGTCCCTTCAACGTCAGGTCCGCAGCCACCGCGCAGCCGGCATTCCCGGCTCCGACCATCGCAATTTTCATAATATCTCCTTATCCAGTCGTATTTTATGGCTTTATGCTTTGTTTTTCTGTTTCAGCGGGCTGAGATCGACACGCTGTCCGAACATAAGGTCCGTTTCCGGAAGTCTGCCCAGATCGAAGCCCGAAGACGGATACAGCGTTATTTCCCCGAAATAGATCCTGTCATATACGCTGTACAGGTCCACGCGGAGAAAGGGCGCGCCTACGATCCCGCCCAGCTTTTCCGCCACGTCGAACATGCGGTCCATGTTCCGGGGTTTCGGCTTGGTAAAGCCCTCCGGCGCTTCTTTGCCGCGCTTATTGTAGCGTTTCAGGTTCCAGCCGCGGTCGAAGAAATAGAATTTCGTGTCGCCGGACGCCCTGTCGAAGCAGCCCAGAACGCAGTCGACCTTGCCGTTGAAGCAGTAGAACTTATAGTCCACGAGCTCCCCCGTTTCGTCCTCCATGTACTGCTCGGCGATGATCCGGGGCTTTATCTTTTTGTACGGCCATTCCCTGCCCAGATAGTAATAGTTGTTTTTCAGAGACTTGTTTATCTTTTTTCTCGCCGCCTCGAGGTCCAGCTTTTTCTTGTCTTTAACGACCACGAGCCCGCCGGAATCGTGCGTGCATTTCAGAACGAAGCGGTCGGGCAGGGCGTCGAAGTCGATATCCTCAAAGCGTTCCCATACGCCGAGCGTCGGGATTATGTACTCCTCGCCGATCTTTTCGGCGACGTATTTTTTCGCGTCGTACTTGTCGACCATTATCGGATAGTCCGGATTTCGGTCATGGAGCTTCAGCCACTGTATCTTCTCGTTCAGGGTCTTAGGATCGTCAAGATCCAGCTTTTTCCCCATTTGGGCGCGGTACATCATTTTCAGGAACTGCTCGTCCGGCAGCCCGTTCAGCAGTCCGCTCATCAGAAGCGGAGACAAAACGTGATAAGGATTTGATTTTATTTTTTTCAAAAAGTCCATGACGGTCTCCCGTATTTTTTTATGCTTCCCGCCGTCTTTATTCCGCGGGTTTCACTTCCGAAACGCCGTCGCCCAACTTGGAAAGGAGCGGGACGAGAACGAACACCACCAGCGCGACGTCCACGCAGGAAAAGCTGTGGTCGACGACGCCGTAAAGCAGGTATTGCAGCAGACCTATAAAGGAAAATCTCAGCAGAGTGCTGCTCTTGATATATGCGCGGAATGATTTCCAGTAATAACGAATGACGAGGATAAAGGGAATAAAACAGATTATTCCTCCGCCGCCCAGCAGATCGACTATATCGCTGTGCTGGCCCACGGAATTGACCATTGAGGGGATGCCGATATCGAGCATCTTGACCGTTTTATAAAAAGTAGCCCTGCGGAAACCGTTGACTCCGATAAGTCCCAAAAGCGGATTTTGCAGAAAATGGCTGATACTTATCCGATATAAAGATATACGCGCTCCTATATCGCCGTAAGCATTGCCCACGATCAGCAGTCTGCTGAGGCCGTTGAAGCGCTCATGAAGGTCGTGATAACCGCGATTGCCCGCAAATTCGGCGATCCTCGCAAGCAATAATCCCACCGGCTCGGTAAATAGGTAAATTGCAAAAACTATGGACGCCAGCACGATCGCCAGTCGTCTTATACTTTTTGTTTTAAGCAGAGCGACGACGCTGAGCAGCGCGACTATAATTGCGGCCATAAACTGACTCAGGATTATATTCACAGCCACTTCAAAGATTATCACCGCCAAAAGTCTTTTGTCTGCGATATTCTTTCTTTCTTCGGGCATTTTGAAAAGGTAAAACAGAGGAATAAGCATGAATACGATCGCGTAAACATAGCTGTAAGCTCCGATGTTGTATTTATAGTAAGCAAATTCCTCAACCAAAAAGCTCACCGTGGATCTGATCGCACGCGGGAACAAAATGGTTCCGATAATGGATGATATGGAAGATATACCTATCAGGATCAGGGCCGTCCTGAACAGCTTTCTGGCGTCGTTCGCGTCGAAGTATGACAGCGCGTAAACTCCTTCGATCACGCAGCTCCAGTACATGATCGATTCCGCGATATTCGTAGGTATGCTTTCCACTATGCCGTTTGCGTACACCATGCTCCTGACAAGGGCCATGAACACGGCGAAAGCGTTGAGCAGCAAATATTTTTTCCAGAAGCTCCGCCTGATCAGGGCGGCCAAAAACATCAGCACGACCGGGCCTGCCCTGAATATCAGTTTTATCGCGAAGGGAAATTCTCTGATTATCGGCAGAAAGGAATACAATACCTGCAGAAATACCGCCGCAAAAACAAGGTCTCTCCCGCGAATGGTTTTTTTCATAATTACAGCAATTCTTCCCACTGAGGACAGATCACGTCCGTGCTCAGCAATTCCCTTATCCTGACGCTCTCGGACGACAGCGCCCTTGCGAAACCGGCGTCATCCGCTATCCTGCTCATGGCCTCCGCTATGGCGTCGGCGTTTCTGACCGGGACAAGTATCCCGTTCACGTTGTTTTCGATGAACATCCTCGCTCCGCCGACCGGGCAGTCCGTGCATATGCTCGGCACGCCTATCGCCAGCGCCTCTATCATGGAGTTGGACAGGCCCTCGTAATCGGAGGACGACAGGTACATGGCGGCGTGGCTCATGATCTCATGGATCTCGTCCGTATGCCCCGGAAACACGACGCTTTCTCCCACGCCGAGCCGGGAAGCGTGCTCCGTCAGCTCGCCGAGAAGCTCGCCTTCGCCGTAAACGACAAGGCGATGATCGGGATGCCCCGCATGGAACTTCGCAAAGCCTTCTATGGCGACATGGACGTTCTTCTGCGCTCTCAGGCGGCAGGCCATCACGATATCCTTATTGATATCTTCGGCTCTTTCCGGAAGACCTTCCTTCAGCGGATTGGGAATGACCCGGCTCTTTTTTCTTGTTCTCTTCGGGAAATAATCTCTCGCGTCGGGAGTCTGGAACACCACCGCGTCGGCCATATCGTACGCTGCCTGGCGGACCGCCCTCATCGCCGCGCCGTAAATGGAGGGGTCTATCCTTTCGGATACGACTATCCTTCTGCGCTGCAGCCATGCCGACGGCACGCTGCGTATGATAATCGAATCGTCGAAGCCTATGACGCAGTCGGGATCTATCTCCTTCATCTCCCGGAAAATCCCGCGCACCGTTTTTATCTCCGCTCCGATGCTCTCGTCCTTATACAGGTGAAGCAGCTGCTTATGCCGGTGATGTATGCGCGGGTCGAGCTTATACGAAACGTTGTCCTCGGCGATGGTAAGGATATGTACGTCATAATCCCGGGCGGCGAGATAATTTGCCAGGACCGAAAGCACTCTTTCGACCCCGCCGTTTTTCAGATCGTTCATTATTATGAGTATTTTTCTGCTTTTCATGGATACGTTCTCTCCGGAACTGTTTTTTTCGGACGTCCGGCTTCCGGCCGGGCCGACGGACCGTCATATAAACGATCCGGATACGGTTCATGCCAGCTCTATCCGTCTTCCCTCTTCGTCCGAGCAGTAAGCAGCATACACGACCTTCGCCACCTGGGCTGCCAAGGCGAAGCCGGCCTCCGCCTCCCTGTCCTCAATGACGGCGCCCATAAAGTCAACGATCTCGTTGCAGTAGCCGCGCAGCATCTCGTCCGCCACGAACGGCTTGTTCCAGCCCGTCACTATGGGAAGCATCTCAGACAAATATACCCCGTCCATGCCCTCCGCGTCAACCATATAAGTTTCCATTGCGTCGTTCATGGTAAGGCGGCAGTTGACGGCGATATCGTTGGCGTATATCTCCACGTAGTTCTTGCTGCCCCCGAGAAGGTTATCGGTCGATATGATCGTCGCCTTGCTTCCGTCGGTGAAGGTGATAACGGCGGTCCCGGCGTCCTCAACGTCGTGCGGCCGCGCGGCAATGTGTCTGTGCTCATATTCGCTGAGTCCCTTCGTCGCGCTGCCCATATCGCCGACGACGCTCTTTACCGCGACGTCGGCGCCGAGCGCGAGGGCCTCCTGCGCCTTGAGATACAAAACGGCTCCGAGAGGATGGACGCCGTTTCTCATGAAAATGCCGCCGCCCGTTTTGTTCCATTCCCCCGCCACCGCGGAGCTGGAGCCCTTGAGGCTCTCTTCGCCCTTCATATACAGGATGCGGCTCTTTCTGGCGCGAATGATCTCTCCCGCTTTGAGCACCGCGGGCGCATACACGAAGTTTTCGGCATACATGAAACGTCTGCCGGAGCCCATGACCGCGTCCTTCAATTCCTCAAGCTCCTCCAGAAGGCATTCGTACATGACCCTTTTGGAGACTTTTTCGCCTATCGGCTCGGGGTCTCCCTCGCGGCCGAAATATCCGACGAGAGGTTTTTCGCATATCACGTGCTTGCCGGCGCGCATGGCGCGGATTATTTCTTCCTTGTGTACGTACGGGGGCGTGCAGATATCGACGACGTCGATCTCGGGATCGTTCAGGAGCTCATTGAGATCGGTCGTCTGTTTTTCAAAGCCGTAAAGCTCGGCCGCCTTCCGCAGCTGCTCCGGGCGCCTTGCCATGACCGTTTTCAGACGGACCGGAATGCTCGATCTTTTATATCCGAACGCGTGGAGCTCCAGCGCGCGCCCCGCTCCGATGACGCCTACCGTAACCTTATCTTTCATCTCCGCACCCCTTACCGAAAGTAATTTTTTACCACAGCTCGGCCAATTCGTATATCAGTCTTTCCGTCTTGACCCAGCCGAGACAGGGATCCGTGATCGACTTTCCGTACACGTGCTCGTGAGGATTTTGATTGCCGTCCTCGATATAGCTCTCTATCATCAGACCCTTTACAAAGCCCTTGATGTCTCTCGACTGCTCCCGGCTCTGCAGGATATCCTTGGATATCCTTATCTGTTCAAGATAGTGCTTGCCGGAATTCGCGTGATTGCAGTCGACTATGCAGGCAGGCTCCGGTATGTTTTTTTCATAGCAGAGCGACAGAAGGAACTGCAGATCCTCATAGTGATAGTTCGGTATGCTGCGTCCGTACTTGTTCTCATAGCCTCTCAGTATCGCGTGCGCCAGGGGGTTGCCCATGGTCTGAACTTCATAGTTCCTGTAAATGAACTCCTGCTTTGCCTGGGCGGCTATGATGGAGTTGAGCATGACCGTAAGGTTTCCGCCGGTCGGGTTTTTCATGCCCACCGGGATGCCGAGGCCGCTTGCCGTCATGCGGTGCATCTGGTTTTCGACGGATCGCGCGCCCACGGCAGCGTACGACAGCAGATCGCTCACGTATATGTGAGCGTGCGGATACAGCATCTCGTCGGCGCAGGTAAAGCCCGTCTCTTCTATCACGCGCACGTTCATATGCCGTACCGTAAGTATGCCCTTCAGCAGGTCCGACTCCTTGTCGGGATCGGGCTGATGCAGTATGCCCTTATAGCCCTTGCCCACCGTCCTGGGCTTGTTGGTATAGAGCCGCGGAACGACGAAGATCCTGTCGCGCACCTTCTCCTGCGCCGCTCTGAGCCTTGTCATGTAATCGAGGACCGCGTCCTCGCGGTCGGCGGAGCACGGGCCGATTATAAGAAGCATCCTGTCGTCTTTGCCGAGCAGAATGTTTTTTATCTCCGCGTCACGGTTTTCTTTGAGCTGCGCCAGTTCCTTTGACAGCGGATAGCGCTTTTTCAGTTCGGACGGCGCCGGGAGCTCCTTTTTGAAAACCATATCCATATCGCTCATGCCAGGTCGACCCTCTTCCCGAGCTCCGCCGCCATATACGCGGCATACGTTATTTTCGCCGTGTCATAAGCCAGGCGGAAGTTTGCCAGCGGCTCTCTTCCGTAAGCGGCGCACTCGATGAAATCCTGCATTTCGTTTACATAGCCGCGCATGACGATATCCTCAAGGAAGGGCTCGTTCCAGCCGATCTTTGAGGGCAGCATTTCCGAAATATAAACGTCGTCCAGATTTTGTTCGTCAAGGAAATAGGTCCTCAGCGCGTTGTGCATGGTGAGGTTGCAGTACAAAACCGCGTCGTTGCAGTAAACCTCCACGTAGTTCTTGCTGCCGCCGAGAAGCACGTCCGTTGCCAGCACCACGCCCTTCGTGCCGTCCGAAAAGGTCAGTATCACCGTGCCGAAATCCTCGACGTCGACCGGCTGGGCAAAGATGTGGCGGTGCTCGTAATCGTTCATCGCGTCCGTTACCGTATCCATGTCCGCCGTTATCGACCGGATGAATATTTCCTTCCCCGCCGCCTGGGCCTCTACGGACTTAAGGAACATGATCGCGCTGAGCGGATGATTTCCCACGCGTATGAAAGAGCCGCCGCCCGTTTTGCTCCATTCTCCGGCGAGCCGGGATGACGAGCCCTTCAGGCTTTCTTCGCCCTTCATGCACAGGATCCGGCTTCCCTTTTTTCTTATGATCTCGGCCGCCTTCTGCACGGCCGGCGCGTATACGTAATGCTCGGCGAACATAAAATGCCCCGGATGCGCCTCGACGACCTTCGAGACTCTCTCCAGCGACTCCAGCACGCTGTCGTACATCGCCTGCCTGCTTACGGTCTTCCCTATGGGGGCCGCGTCGCTGCTGCGGCCGAAATATGCGGTCAGCGGTTTTTCGCATACGACGTATTTGCCGGCCTCGAGAGCCTTCACGGTATAGTCCTCATGCGTATACGGAGGAGAGCAAAGGTCTATAAGGTCTATCTCGGGATCGTTCAGCATGTCCTCGATGCCCCCGACGGTCTGCTCAAATCCGTATTTCTCCTGGCCCGTTTTCGCCGTCGCTTCATGTCCCGCCGTGATGGATTTGAAACGCAGGGAAAAACCGCGAACGCGCCGATACGCCTCCATATGGAGCTCGCAGGCTCTCCCGGCGCCTACCATTCCGATACATACCGTTTCCTTGCCCATTGAATTTATCCCTCCCCGGGTATCATCTCAACTCTGCTGTCCGAGTATTCGTCAACAAGAATTCTCCGCATCTCTTCCTGGGAGCCGTAAGCCGTGAAAATATAGGAGATCGGCGTGGAAAGATAGTCCTCCACCTTATCGCCCTCATGAAGGAGCCACCATTCTCCGTACCTGTGCTTTTTTATTTCCGGCGAGATCACGATATTCCTGATCGTGCCGTTCTCCGGGGCCATGACGCACTTGTAGGAAAAGAAGCCCCTGTTGTGGTGCCGGAACATCGGGAAATCCGCAAGAGACTCGCCGCAGCGCGCGCGGGCGTCCCAGTAATCCCAGTTTATCCCGGATACGCTTTCTCCCGGAACGGTATAAAGACCGCCCGGGATCCTTCTCATGCATTCTATTATGTGGGGACGGTCGTCGGCGTCGGTGATGTACTGCAGATGGAACGTTCCGTCGCAGAGATCGAGAGCCTCGGCCATCTTTTCTATCTGCGCGATTATCCGCCCGGCGACTACAGCCTCATCAGACGCGGGGAACGTGTCTATCTCCACCCGGTAGGGATTTACTATCGAGTATTCGTTGTTGCTGCAGTAGCCGACCACCTTTTTGTCGATCAGATACGAGCAGAAGCCGTGCTGCGAGCCGACGATATACGGCTC
>DBWE01000100.1:17436-20203 GCA_002308315.1 Clostridiales bacterium UBA1246
GTCCGGGTTTTCCGCCTTTCTTATGCCGTTCCCGCCGCTGAGATCCACGGCCTTCACGATGATGGGATATTTCGCGGACGCGGCATATTCCTTTGCTTCGTCCGCGCTGAGGAACTGCTTCGCCGCGGGAGTGTCTATCCCGTGCTTCTCCGCGAATTTCTTGAAGAGGTCCTTGTTGTGCAGAAGGAGCGTCGTTTCATAAGAGTCGTAGCCCGGCAGCCCCAGCTTTTCCGCAACGTACGACGCCGTGATTATCCCCGCGTCGCTGCAGCAGTTGCAGATGCGGTCTATCTCAAGAGCCTTCGCAAGCTCAAGAACGGCCTCCATGTCCGAGTAGTCCACGGGATGATATTCGTCGCACATCTTATGTCCCGGCAGATAGGGCCTGTTGCCGGAGGAGATTATGTAATAGTTCATCTCCTTCAGCGCCTTGATCGACCTCTCGTCATTGTGTCCGGCATTGAGTATAAGTACTTTTTTCATAAGTTGACCCCTCTGAAATCGTTGATGGGACCGAATTCCTCTTCCCTGTAAGAGCCGCGATTGCCGCTTTCCCTGTAGCCGGACGGCTTTATCACCTGTTTTATCAGGCTCAGCAGAAGCCTGACGTCAAGCAGGAAGCTGCATCTCTCGACGTATTCCACGTCGTTGTCGAACTGCTCTTCCCAGCTTATCTGGTGGTCCACCGGATGCAGCGGAGGGCACTCAAGCCCCGGTCTTATCGCGTGCCTGTACGCGTCGTGCTCCGTATACCGTTCAAGATAATGGGGCAGCAGGGGTCTGGGACCTATGACGGACATGTCTCCCTTCAGGATATTCAAAAGCTGGGGAAGCTCGTCTGCCGAGGTTTTGCGAATAAACTTCCCCACCTTCGTAACTCGCTGGTCCGCCGGAAGGAGTATCCCGTTTTCGTCGGTCTTATTGTTCATGTTCCGCAGCTTGTAGATGACAAAAAGCTTTCCGCCTTTGCCTATTCTGTACTGCCGGAATATGACCGGGCGTCCCACGTCGAAATATGTAATTATGATCACTATAAGCAAAATCGGCGATGAAACGATCAGCGCAAGCAGCGCTATGACGACGTCAAGCCATCTTTTTCCGTGTCTCGTATAGAAATTATCGCTGACCTTTACCGTTTTCTTTTCAGCGGTCTCCGCCGGTCTTTCCGTTGTTTCAGCAGTGTCCATATCAGCCCGCGCTCTCCCGTTTCTTTTCGTACATCTTCGCGTAGTAGTTTTGATACTCGCCGGAAATTATCTCCTCCCACCACGGGCGGTTGTCAAGATACCATTTTATCGTTTTTTTGATGCCGTCGGCAAACTTCGTTTCGGGCAGCCAGCCCAGCTCTCTGTGGATCTTGGAGGGGTCGATCGCATAGCGCAGATCGTGGCCCTTGCGGTCTGCGACGTAGGTGATCAGATCCTCGCTCTTTCCGAGCTCGCGTATGATCAGCCTGACGATGTCGATGTTCCGCATCTCGTTGTGTCCGCCGATGTTGTATACCTCTCCGACTCTTCCCTTATGTATCACAAGGTCTATCGCCTTGCAGTGATCCTCCACGTAAAGCCAGTCGCGGACGTTCAGCCCTTCTCCGTATACCGGCAGGGGCTTGTCGTTGAGGCAGTTGGCGATCATGAGCGGGATAAGCTTTTCGGGGAAATGGTACGGCCCGTAATTGTTGGAGCAGCGCGATATGCTTACGGGCAGCCCGTAGGTGCGGTGATACGCCGTCGCCAGAAGATCGGCCGCCGCCTTCGAAGAGCTGTAAGGAGAGCTCGTATGTATAGGCGTCTCTTCCGTGAAGAAAAGATCGGGCCGGTCCAGTGGAAGATCTCCGTAAACCTCGTCGGTGCTGACCTGGTGATATCTGACTATCCCGTATTTGCGGCACGCGTCCATGAGCACCGAAGTGCCGATGATATTGGTCTGAAGAAAGATGCCCGGATCCTCAATGCTCCTGTCCACGTGGCTTTCGGCGGCAAAGTTCACGACGATGTCCGGATGCTCCTGCTCGAACAGTCCGTACACTCCCTCGCGGTCGCAGATATCGAGTTTTACAAATCTGAAGTTCGGCTTGTCCATCACGCTTTTCAGCGTGCTCAGATTGCCCGCGTAGGTCAGCTTGTCCAGACATACGATCCTGTAGTCCGGATGCGCCGACATCATATGAAAAATGAAGTTCGATCCGATAAAGCCCGCTCCGCCCGTAACGATGACCGTCAAGATATTTTCCCTCTTTCTTTCGTCTGTCAAAGCACGATCCTGCCTTCGAGAACAGCCGTAAGATGCTCTCCGTAAGGACTTTTTCCGTATCTTTCCGCGCTTGCCTTCAGCTGCGCGTCATCGATCCAGTTGAAATGATACGCTATCTCCTCCGGCGCGGAAATGGTCATGCCCTGGTACTGCTCGATCATGCACACGAAGTTTGTCGCTTTTCTGAGGCTGTCGAAGGTGCCCGCGTCCAGCCACGTGAACCCGCGGCCGAGAAGCTGGGCCTTGAGTCTGCCTTCCTTCAGATACATATCGTTCAGCGAAGTGATCTCGAGCTCTCCCCGGGCCGACGGCTTTACCTCCGCGGCCTTCCCGCTCACGCCGGAAGGATAGAAGTACAGGCCGACTATCGCGTAGTTGGACTTCGGCTCCCGCGGCTTTTCCTCCACGCTCAGCACGGTCACGCTGCCGTCGTCCACGTCTCTGTCATGGCGGGTAAATTCCATTATCCCGAAGCGGTGCGGATCCTCCACGTAGTAGCCGAAGATCGTGGCGC
>DBWE01000100.1:20284-20449 GCA_002308315.1 Clostridiales bacterium UBA1246
TGAACGCCTGCGCAAGCCCCTCCGGCTTTTCCTGTACGGCATAGCTCAGATTGATGCCGAAAAGGCTTCCGTCTCCGAGAAGCTGCTTTATGCGCGGCGTGTCCTCCGGGGTGCTTATTATCAGTATGTCTCTTATCCTCGCCAGCATGAGCGTGGACAGCGGAT
>DBWE01000100.1:20512-24297 GCA_002308315.1 Clostridiales bacterium UBA1246
CCTCCGGCGAGAATGATGCCTTTCATGCCTTTCTCCTTCCTGCCCGGGATATCAGTCGCTCAGGATAACGTCGCAGATACGGTCCACGTCCTCGGTCGTGAGCTCCGAGTACATCGGAAGAGTAAGCACGGTCTCGGCCGCGTGAGCCGCGATCGGAACGTTGACCGATCCGTATTTTTCCGCAAAGCAGGAATATTTCGTCGTGATCGGATAAAAATACTTGCGCGCGAAAATATTGTGAGCCTCCAGCCTGGCCTTTACCTGATCGCGGCTGTCCTTATAGCCGTCGAACAGCACCGGATAGTAGGCGTAGTTCCATACCAGCCCCTTTTCCGGCTCTATCAGCTTGATGCCGGCTTTCCCGCTCAGTCTCTCGGTATAACGGTCGCCTACGGCCTTGCGCCTGGCTATCTCCTCGTCCAGATGTCTGAGGTTGCATATGCCCATCACGGCTTCGAATTCGTTCATGCGGGCGTTGGTGCCGATATACATCGCCTCTTCCTGGGAGGTAAAGCCGAAATTCACGATATTCTGCATCGATCCGAAGAGCTTCTCGTCCTTGTACGCCACGACGCCGCCCTCAATGGTATGGAAGACCTTCGTCGCGTGAGTGCTGAACATCGCGGCGTCGCCGAAATTCGCGGCTCCCGTGCCGTTGAGCGTCACTCCGAATGCGTGCGCCGCGTCGTAAACGACCTTCAGCCCGTGCTTTTTCGCGATGGCGTCGATGGCCTTCGTGTCGCACAGGAAACCGTATACATGCGTGCCGACGATGGCCACGGTCCTCTCCGTTATCGCGCTCTCGATCAGCTCCGGATCTATCGTATAATTATCTTCCTTAACGTCGACGAAAACGGGCTCAAGGCCGTTGCGCACGATCGCCTCCGTGGTGGAAATATGCGTGTAAGGCGTGGTTATGACTTCGCCCCTGACGCCTTCCGGCATGCCGCTGTTCAGATCGAGAGACTGAAGAGCGACCTCCATCGCCACGTGACCGTTCGCGAAAAGCCACACATTTTCGCAGCCTAAGTAACGCTTGAGCTCTTCCTCGAATTTGACCGAAGCAGCTCCTCTGTTGGAAATCCAGCGGCTCTCCCATACCGGTCTCAATTCTTCGATGTATTCCTCAAAGTCCGGCATGGAAGAGCGGGTGACATTGATCCGCTTGTCCACAAAAAACATTCCCTTCTGTTGTATGTAATAACCGCGCCCTCTGCATCCCGCAGCGGGAGCGCCATTTCTATCCGTCAGAATTTGAACGTGTCCTTCAGGCCCGACCACTTCCGGTCCTTTTCCGACAGGCTGAGGGGGACTCCGTCGACTTCATATCCCTCGGGCGAAGCGGAGCCTGTGTACGCGCCGGTCAGAAGCGGCCACTCGATACCCACCTCGGGATCGTTCCACGCGATGCCGCCCTCGTCTCCGGGATGCCAAAAATCCGTGCACTTGTAAACGAAGCGCGCGGTTTCGGTAAGCACGAGCAGTCCGTGGGCGAAGCCCTCGGGTATCAAAAACTGTCTGCGGTTTTCTCCCGACAGCACCACGCCGTACCATTTCCCGTAGGTCGCGCTGCCGCCGCGCAGATCGACCGCGACGTCGAACACGGCGCCGTCCGTCACCCTGGCGAGCTTGCACTGCGGATACTGCTTTTGAAAATGCAGGCCGCGCAAAACTCCCTTTGTCGAGAAATTCTCATTATCCTGAACGAACAGGCGGTCTATCCCCGCCTCCCGCATGTCTTTGGAATTATACGACTCGAAGAAATACCCGCGGTCGTCTCCGTGGACGGTCGGCTCGATAACGTACAGCCCCTCTATCGGGCATTTCGTCACTTTAATCTGTCCCATTGAGGACCTCCCGGACCAGACCGGATATCTCTCCGGCAATATCCTCTACCGTACGCATCGAACCGTTCTCGGAGCAGTTCACGGTCTTCCACCCGAGCTTTTCCGCGCAGTGATCGGCAGCCTCGCGGCAATGGGCGAGGTATTCCGCGTCCTTTTCATGGATATCGCGCTTGTCCTGTCCGTTATAGCGTTCTTTGAGCAGACGCTGGCTGACCTCCGGATCTACCCTTAAATATACCACGAGATCGGGCGCGGGTATCCCGAGCAGTCTGTACTCAAAATCAAAAAGCCAGTTCAGATACGCCCCCCACTCGTCTCTCGCGAGCTTGCTGCATTGATGGACGGCGTTGGAGGTGGTATATCTGTCGGCCACGATCACGCCCTCGTTCCACGCCTTCTCCCAATCCTTTTTGAAAGACGCGAAACGGTCCACGGCGTAGAAGGACGAAGCGGCGTAAGCGTTGACGTCGTCCGGCCTGGAGCCGAATTCCCCGGCAAGATACATCTTTACCAACGCAGAAGAGGGACTGTCATAATCCGGAAAAGACACCTTGCGCGCGCATACCCCCCGCTCCCGAAGAGCCTTATGCAAAAGCTGCGCCTGCGTCGCCTTCCCGGACCCGTCAAGTCCCTCGATCACTATCAGTTTTCGTCTTTCGTTCTTCATCTTATACTTACTCAAACTATCTTAATATGACTTCCTGCCGAAGCGGCCGGGGCCGAAGCGCCGCCCCCGTCTGCAGTAAGGTCAGTTTAATTTATTTTCATTGTATCCTATCATATATGCGCGAATTATGCAACACAAAAAACAGTTGGAAAGCTCTTCCCGTTTTTTTACCCGGCCGACTTTCGGGCACGCGCCGCGCCGCTGTTTTCCGTGCGACACTGAGCGTTTTTTATTTGGCCATGTGCCGCCCGAGGCGCCACGGCCTTGGATTTAAGCCCTCGCCTCAGAGATGCGAGAAGCGCGGTATTTTTTTCAAAGAATACTTCTTCTCAAGGTCCGATCCGTCAATGTGTGATCGCCCTCGGCGGCGCCCGGCGGAGACGCCCCCCTCGCCTCCCGTCCCTTCGGCATGACCGTACGCGCTTCTTTTCGCTCGCTGCGCTTTTGTGAAATTCACACATTATCCCCGCGGGAGACACTGTAAAATCGTGGAAACGCCGATTGACCGAAATGCGTTTTTATGGAATACTATAGCATAGTAAAGACTGTATGGAAATTAAACTTTTTTATTATATTATTATATTTTTCAGGAGGAAAACCATGTTCGATTACAAAGGAAAAGTAGTTGCCATTACCGGTGCGTCTTCCGGTCTCGGAAAACAGATGGCAGAGGGCTTTGCCCAGTGCGGCGCCGATCTCGTCCTGCTCGCCAGAAGAGCCGACAGGCTGGAAGCCAGCGCCAGGGAATGGGAAGCGAAGTACGGCGTCAAGGTCCTGCCCGTCGCCTGCGACGTTACCAGCACCGAAGCCATCACCAAGGCGCTTGACGCCATCAACGCCAAGTTCGGCCACGTTGAAGTCATCATCAACGACGCCGGCGGCGAAAGAGGCACCGGAACGCCCCTGGTCGATTATAAGAAGGAAGACTGGGAATTCACTCTCACTCTTGACCTCACCTCCGTATTCGAAGTCACCAAGCTCTT
The DNA here is from genome assembly GCA_002308315.1 of Clostridiales bacterium UBA1246. Lineage (GTDB taxonomy): Bacteria > Bacillota > Clostridia > Oscillospirales > Oscillospiraceae > UBA1246. The sequence goes on from DBWE01000100.1 coordinate 24,010, forward strand.
CGCCGGCTACATGAAGAAGAACATCGAGTCCGGAAAGCAGACCTACGGCCGCGTCATCAACATCGCTTCCATCTACGGCCTCGTCGGCAACACCGCCATCCCCACCATCGCTTACCACGCCACCAAGGGCGCCGTCGTCAACTTCACCCGCGGCGCCGCCGCCGAGCTCGCCAAGGCCGGCATCACCGTCAACGCCATCTGCCCGGGCTATTTCTACACCGAGCTGACCACCGAGACCCTCGACACCGAGTACTTCCAGAACTTCGCGAAGAGCACCGTGCCGATGCA
>DBWE01000118.1:0-125 GCA_002308315.1 Clostridiales bacterium UBA1246
CTTCCGGAGGACAGACGCTTCGGCGGACAGGAATGGACGACGTCGCCTTACGTTTCGCCCGCCCGCGGCGCGGGCGGCGAGGGTACGGCCCCGCCCCGTTATCGGGAATGATTTTTCCCTTTTCG
>DBWE01000118.1:191-4479 GCA_002308315.1 Clostridiales bacterium UBA1246
CTGAAGAAGGGCAGGGTGATGCCGATAACGGGAGTGAGCCCCAGGCACATGCCTATGTTCTCGAAGGCCTGGAAGGTCAGCATGGCCGAAAAGCCCACGCAGACGAGCATGTTCATATAGCTTCCGCAGTGCATGCCGACGTAGATGCAGCGGAGTATGATTATCGTGAGCAGCAGAACTATCAGGATGCAGCCGACGAGACCGAATTCCTCGCCGCAGACGGAGAAAATGAAATCCGTATGCTTGTAGGGGAGCATGTCCGACTGCGACAGCACTCCCTTCATGTAGCCTCGCCCCGTAAGCCCGCCCGAGGCTATGGCGGCACGGCTCTGGCGCACCTGCCAGGTCACGCCGAGACCCTCGGGGTCCACGAGCTCCGGACGGTAGGGAGCGATTATCCTGGCGCGCTGGTATTCGCCGAGCACGTATTTCCATATGAGCGGAGCAAGGGCCGCGCAGGCGGCGATGCCGGCGAGAAACCATATCGGCCTGACGCCGCCGGCGAAGAGCATCGCGGCGAATATCACCAGGAAGACCAGCGCGGAGCCGAGATCGGAGCTGGTATAGACTATCAGCAGGAACATGAAGGCAAAGTGCGCCAGCAGCGACAGCAGCGCCGGGAAGTAGGATACGCCCCTCTCGGTGCGGCGCAGCGCGGCCATGTGCTTTGCCAGCAGCAGCACGAAGCAGGGCTTTATGACCTCCGAGGGCTGTATGCCTATCCCGGCAAAGCGCAGCCAGCTGCGGTTGCCGGTGCCGCCCTCCACGCCCCAGAGCATCAGCGCGCCCGCCATGAGCAGCTCGAAGACGATGAGCAGATACCACCTGTCCGTGAAGGTCTCGCTGTCGAGCAGGGAGAAGAGCAGGAACAGGCAAAGCCCTATCAGTATCGCGGCAAGCTGCACGACGGTATACGTGCGGCTGTCATAGCTCGCCGAGGCGCTGACGACCAGCATCAGCCCGTAAAAAGAACTGATGAGGCATATTATCAGCAGCAGCATGTCGGAAGAGCGCAGATACGCGCGGATGTGCTTCAGGGCGTTCATGACCTTTGATAAGACTCCTTTCGGGCTGTGAACAATATTATCATTTTCCCCCGATACATACAATAAAAAATTGAAAAACGGACGTACAGGTGCTATAATGACAAATTAGAAAATTATGCCGAAGCGGATATTCGCCGGGACGGAAAACGACCGGCGCGAGACCGCGAAAGCGGGGAAAGAGGCAGCCTTGACGATCATTTCATCCAGCGAAAGGGAAACCGAGCAGGCGGGAGCGCGCCTCGTATCCGCGCTCGGGCCGGGCAGCGTCGTAGCGCTGTACGGCGGGCTCGGCGCGGGCAAAACGGCCTTCGTCAGAGGCATGGCGGAGGGTCTCGGCATCGAGGGCGGAGTATCCAGCCCCACCTTTACCGTGGTGAACGAATACCCGGGGCGTACGCCGCTGTTCCATTTCGACATGTACAGGCTTTCCGGGCCGGACGAGCTTTACGGCATAGGCTGGGACGATTATCTTGACCGCGGCGGCATCTGCGCCGTGGAATGGAGCGAGAACGTCGAGGCGGCGTTCGGCGCGGACACCGTGAGGGTGCGCATCGAGCGCAGCGGAGACGGCGAAAGAATAATTACGATCGAGGGGCTCGATGAGAATACTTGCTCTTGACGCCTCCGCGAAGGCGGCCTCCGCCGCCGTGTGCGAGGATGAAAAATGCGCGGCGCTGTACTATCTCAACAGCGCGCCGGTCCATTCCGTTACGCTCCTGCCCATGGCGCAGGGCGCGCTGGAGGGCTGCGGGCTGACCCTGAAGGATATCGACCTGATAGCCGTTTCGAGAGGCCCAGGCTCCTTTACGGGGCTGAGGATAGCCGCCGCGGCGGCAAAGGGACTGATGTGGGGCGCGGACAAGCCCGGCTGCGGAGTGTCCACGCTTGAAGCCATGGCATGGCAGGCGGCGCACATGAGCGGCAGACTCATCTGCTGCGTGATGGACGCCAGACGCGGAGAAGTATACAACGCCCTTTTCAGGGCGGACGGCTCCCGCCCGCTGCGGCTGTGTCCGGACAGGGCCCTGTCCGTGGACGCGCTGCTCGAACAAACGGAGGAGCCGCTTCTGCTCATAGGCGACGGCGCGGAGCTGTGCGCCGCGGAAATGACGCGCCGGGGAAGGGAATTCACCCTCGCGCCGGAGCACATAAGGCATCAGAACGCCTACGGCGTGGCGATGGCGGCGCTGCACGTACCCGAGGCGCTCCGGGAGAGCACCGACCCGGTATATCTCCGCCTTTCTCAGGCCGAGCGGGAGAGAAACGCCCGGCTGGAGGCCGAAAACGGCGGCAATCGGAAATAACGGCCCGTCCGTCTCCCCGCGCGGGCGCCGGACGGCCTCAGAATAAAGGAGAAAAGAAAAATGGGAAAGCTGAACGTACTCGATCATCCGCTGATACAGCATAAGCTGTCCATACTGAGAGACAAAAACACCAGCGTAAAGGAATTCAGAGAGCTTGTCGGCGAGATCGCCGCGCTGATGTGCTTTGAGGCGACGCGCGATCTGCCCACCGAGGAGGTGGAGGTCGAAACCCCCGTGGCCAGAGCGAAGGTCAGGCGCCTCGCGGGCAAAAAAATGGCCGTGGTGCCCATACTCAGAGCCGGTCTCGGCATGGTGGACGGCATACTTCAGCTCATACCCGGCGCGAAGGTCGGGCACATCGGCCTTTACAGGGATCCGGAGACGCTGGAGCCGGTGGAATATTACTGCAAGCTGCCCAAGGACATATCGGAGCGCGAGATAATAGTCATAGATCCCATGCTCGCCACCGGCGGCAGCGCGAGCGCGGCGATAGATTTCATAAAGCAGCACGGAGGCAGGCACATACGCCTCATGTGCATCATAGGCGCGCCCGAGGGCGCGGAAAAGGTGCTCCGCGACCATTCCGACGTGGATATCTACGTCGCGGCGATGGACGAGAAGCTCAATGAGCACGGATATATAGTGCCCGGTCTCGGCGACGCGGGAGACAGGATATTCGGTACCAAGTGATCGGAGAAAAATGATAGACATCGCGGTCAAGGGCGTAAGAAAAGCCTTTGAGGAGGACAGGGAAATACTCAAAGGGCTCAGCTTCGATATAAACGAGGGTGAGCGGGTCGGCCTGCTCGGAAAAAACGGCGCGGGCAAGACCACACTGATGCGCATCATCACCGGGGAGCTGGAAAGCGACACGGGAGAGGTGGTCATCCCGAACGGGAAGCGCGCGGGACTGATAAGCCAGATACCCCGCTATCCCGCTCATTTCACCGCCGAGGATGTGCTCAAAACCGCCCATGAGCGCGTTTACGCCGTTCAGAAAAGACTGGAACGGCTCGACATGACCGCGAGCGCGGACGCCGCGAGGGAATATGACAGGCTCACCGCCGCCATGCAGGCCATGGGCGGGTACGATATAGACTATGAACGCGACAAGGTCGCGAACGGGCTGAACATCCCGCCGGCGATGAGGGCGCAGCTTTTCTCCTCCCTCAGCGGCGGAGAAAAGACGAGAGTCAACCTCGCCCGGCTCATTCTCGAAAAGACCGACATACTCCTGCTCGACGAGCCCACCAACCATCTCGACATGAAGGCTACGGAATGGCTCGAGGAATACCTGCTGAAATTCAAGGGCACCGTGCTGACCATCTCCCACGACAGGTATTTTCTCGACAGAGTGGTCGACAGGATAATAGAGATAGTCGACGGCAGGGCCGAGTTTTACAGCGGGAATTATTCGTTCTATATCGTTGAGAAGCAGGCGCGGTATGAAGAGCAGCTGGAGCGCTGGCAGCAGGAGCAGAAGGAGGCGAAGCGCCTCGAGGCGGCGGCCGACAGGCTGGCGCAGTGGGGCACGGGCAACCGCCGGCTGATGCACAAGGCCGAGGCGATGTATACCCGGGCCGAAAAGGCGGCAAAGACCGAGCGCCCCGACAGGGACTCCGCCCTCAGAGCGCGTTTCTCGGAGAAAAAATTCCGCGGCGACGAGGTGCTGGTGATAAAGGACCTCAAAAAGAGCTTCGGGGAGCGCAGGCTTTTCGAGGGAGTGGATCTGCTCGTAAGGGGCGGGGAGAGGATAGCGCTCATCGGCGACAACGGCAGCGGAAAAACCACCTTTCTCAACCTCATAACCGGGCGGGAAAAGCCGGACGGCGGCGTGATACGCACCGGCCCCACCGTGAAAACGGCCTATCTCGAGCAGCACGTCCGCTTTGACAACATGGACCGCACCGCCTACGACACCGTGCTCTACGAGACCGG
>DBWE01000118.1:4584-5934 GCA_002308315.1 Clostridiales bacterium UBA1246
CTGAGACTGTGCATACTCATGCGCGACGATATAAACCTGCTCATCCTGGACGAGCCCACGAACCATCTCGACGTCAATTCGCGGGAATGGATCGAGCAGGCGCTGGAGGATTACTCCGAGGCGCTGCTGTTCGTGAGCCACGACCGATATTTCATTAACCGCTTTGCCACGCGCATATGGCTTTTGGAGGACGGCAGGATCACCGACTGGCCCTACTCCTTCGAGGAGTTCCGCAGGCGCAGGGCGATACAGATTCAGACGGAGAAAAACCCAAAGGAAAAGCCCCGCCGCGCCGCCGCGAAGACCGGACAGGCTTCGGCCGCAAAACGCGCCGCCGCGGTGGAGAGAGAGATAAAGGCGGCGGAGGAAAAAATAAAGAGCATGGAAGCGGACATAGAGCTGTACTCCACGGACTATGAAAAGCTCGACGCGCTTTTCACCGAAAAGGCGGAGACGGAAAAGACGCTGGAGGCGCTCTATGAGCAATGGTATTCTTTGACGGAATGAGAGCATGCTGGAAAAACTGAAACAGATCGAGGAAAAATATGCCGAGCTGGAAGCGAAGATGGCCAGCCCCGAGCATTATAACGACCCGGCGGCGGTAATGAGGCTCGCCCGGGAGCAGAAGGAGCTCGCGCCGGTCGCGGAGGCGTACAGAGAGTACGCCGCCATGGCCGCGGCGGCGCAGGAGGCCGGGGAGCTTCTGCGCGGAGAAGGGGACGCGGAGCTGAAGGAGCTTGCGCGGGAAGAGCTCGACAGCCTCGGCGAAAAGATGTCGGCCCTTGAGGAACGGATGAAGATCATGCTCCTGCCGCGGGACCCCAACGACGAAAAAAACGTGATAATGGAGATACGCGCGGGCGCCGGCGGCGAGGAAGCCGCGCTTTTCGCCCACTCCCTTTACCGCATGTACTCCATGTACGCGGAGAAAAAACGCTGGAAATGCGAGATAAACAGCGTAAATGAAACCGAGCTCGGAGGCGTGAGGGAAATAAGCTTCCTTATTGAGGGCGGCGGAGCGTATTCGCGCATGAAATACGAAAGCGGAGTGCACCGGGTGCAGCGCGTGCCGGATACCGAGGCCTCGGGAAGGATACACACCTCCACCGTGACCGTGGCGGTCCTGCCGGAGGCGGAGGAAGTGGAATTCGAGCTGGACCCCGCGGACCTGCAGATAGACACCTTCCGCTCCAGCGGAGCGGGAGGCCAGCACATAAACAAGACAGAAAGCGCCATACGCATCACTCATCTGCCCACGGGCACGGTGGTGGAATGCCAGGACGAGCGCAGCCAATACAAAAACAAGGACAAGGCGATGCGCGTGCTGCGCAGCAAGCTCTTTGAGCTCGA
>DBWE01000185.1:0-2247 GCA_002308315.1 Clostridiales bacterium UBA1246
ACAAGCGCAACCCCATGCGCTGCGAGAGGATATGCTCCCTGGCGCGCCTTCTGATGACGGACGCGATGAACGCGCCTCTCACCGCCTCGTCGCAGTGGCTGGAAAGGACCCTCGACGATTCCGCGAACCGCCGCGTCTCCATGCCCGAGGGCTTTCTCTGCGCGGACGCGATACTGCGCCTTGCCCTGAACGTGGCGGGCGGACTGCGCGTGAACGAAAAGGTGATCGCCGCGGCGGTAAACGAATATCTGCCGTTCATCGCCACGGAAAACCTCCTCATGGAGGCGGTAAGGCGCGGAGGCGACCGGCAGAAGCTCCACGAGATAATACGCCGCTGCTCCATGCAGGCGACGGAAAAGATGAAAAACGGCGGCGAATGCGACCTGCTCGAAAGGCTCGCGGCCGAGAAGGATTTCGGCCTGACCGAGGAGGACATGCGCGGGATACTCGATCCCCGCCTCTATACCGGCAGATGTCCGGAGCAGGTCAGCCGCTTTCTGGAAAAGGCCGCTCCCCTGCTCGGCGGAGCCGCCGGCCCCGCCGAAAAAATAGAGCTCTGAAGGAGAAGGGCAATGGAAAAGATCCTCGTTCTGGATTTCGGCGGTCAGTACGATCAGCTGATCGCCCGCAGAGTGCGCGAGCTGCACGTTTACGCGGAGATAAGGCCGTACTCCTCCTTCTCCCCTTCCGATATACAAAAGGAAGGCTATCGGGGCGTCATCTTCACCGGCGGCCCGAACAGCGTATACGATCCCTCCTCCCCGCGCTGCGGCGCCTCCGTGCTCGACTCGGGCGTACCCGTACTCGGCATCTGCTACGGGGCGCAGCTTATCGCGTTCATGTGCGGCGGAGAGGTAGCCGCGGCGGAAAACGGCGGAGAATACGGCAGGACCCTTCTGAAAACGGAGGAGCACGCCCTGTTCCGGGACGTGCCCGCCGAGAGCGTATGCTGGATGAGTCATACCGACCGCATCCGCGCCCTGCCTCCGGGCTTCCGGATCACGGCGTCCACGGATCATTGCCCCTGCGCCGCCCTGTGCTGCGACGGCAGGAAGCTGTACGGAGTGCAGTTCCACCCCGAGGTAGCGCACACTCAATACGGCAGTACCGTCATCCGCAATTTCCTCTTTGATATCTGCGGCTGCTCGGGCGACTGGAACGCCCCGGACCATGCCGGCGAGCTTATAGACCGCTACCGCTCGCGTCTGTCGGGCAGGAAGGTCCTTCTCGCTCTGTCGGGAGGCGTGGACTCATCCGTCGCCGCCCTGCTCCTGCACCGGGCGATAGGCCGGGACCTGACCTGCGTTTTCGTCGACCACGGCCTGCTTCGCAAGGACGAGGGCGATCTTGTGGAAAACACCTTTCGCCGCAGCTTCGGCGTGAACCTGATAAGGGTGAACGCGGAGGACCGCTTTCTTCAAAAGCTGGCGGGCGTCACCGAGCCGGAGAGGAAGCGGAAGATCATAGGCGAGGAATTCATACGCGTTTTCGAGGAGGAAGCGAAAAAGCTCGGACATATCCACGCGCTGGCTCAGGGAACGATATATCCCGACGTTATAGAAAGCGGCAAGGGCCCCTCGGCGGTGATAAAGAGTCACCACAACGTGGGGGGCCTTCCCGACAGGATAGCCTTCGACGAGATCGTCGAGCCGCTGCGCGATCTGTTCAAGGACGAGGTGCGCGGCGTGGGAGAGACCCTCGGTCTTCCCCGGGAGCTGCTGCGGCGGCAGCCCTTCCCCGGGCCGGGTCTTGCCGTGAGAGTGATCGGCGAAATAACGCGGGAAAAGCTCTCCCTTCTCCGCGAGGCCGACGCGATCTTCCGCGAGGAGGTCGACGGCGCCGGGCTCGACCGCGCGCCGGACCAGTATTTCGCCGTTCTTACCGATACCCGCAGCGTCGGCGTGATGGGCGACGCCGGGACCTACGGCTTCACGCTCGCCCTCAGGGCGGTCACCACGGACGATTTCATGACGGCCGAGTGGACGAAGCTCCCCTACGACCTGCTGGAGCGGGTCAGCGGCAGGATCACGAACGAGGTCCCGGGAATATCGAGAGTAGTATACGACATTTCATCCAAGCCCCCCGCTACGGTCGAGTGGGAATAAAGGAGGCTGTACCGATGACAAAGTATATCTTCGTGACCGGGGGCGTCGTGTCCGGGCTCGGCAAAGGGATTACGGCGGCGTCTCTCGGAAGGCTTCTCAAGTCGCGCGGCCTGAAGGTCGCCGCGCAGAAGCTCGATCCCTA
>DBWE01000185.1:2335-4502 GCA_002308315.1 Clostridiales bacterium UBA1246
TTTATCGACGAGGATCTGAACAAGTACTCGAATTTGACCACCGGCAAGGTCTATTGGAACGTGCTGAACAAGGAAAGGCGCGGAGAATATCTCGGCTCCACCGTGCAGGTCATCCCGCACATCACCAACGAGATAAAGGAATTCGTCTACAACGTGGGGAAAAAGACCGGGGCCGACGTGGTGATCACCGAGATAGGCGGCACCATAGGCGATATAGAGTCCCAGCCCTTTATCGAGGCCGTGCGGCAGATATCGCTCGAGGTCGGCAGAGAGAACAGCCTGTTCATCCATGTTACGCTCGTGCCCTATCTCAAGGGCTCGGAGGAGCACAAAACCAAGCCCACGCAGCACTCGGTCAAGGAGCTGCAGGGTATGGGCGTAAATCCCGATATCATCGTGCTGCGCTGCGACGAGCCGCTCGAGGACTCCGTTTTTCGGAAGATCGCCCTTTTCTGCAACGTAACGGCCGACTGCGTCATCGAAAACGTCACTCTTCCCGATCTCTATGAGGCGCCTCTCATGCTGGAAAGGTCCCATTTTTCCGAGGTCGTATGCCGCCGTCTCGGCATCGTCCCGCCTCACGGGCCGGAGCTGAGAGAATGGGAGGAAATGGTCGCGCGCATAAACAGCGGATGTTCCCGCCGCGTGCGTATAGGTCTCGTCGGCAAATATGTAGCCCTGCACGACGCCTATCTGTCGGTGGCCGAGGCGCTGCGGCACGCCGGCTGCGGTCTCGGCGTACATACGGACATAAGCTGGATAGACTCCGAGAGGATAAACGCCGAGAACGTGTCGGACGTTCTCTCCGGGCTTGACGGCGTCATAGTGCCCGGGGGCTTCGGCAGCCGCGGAGTCGAGGGCATGATACTTTCCGCAAAATATTCGAGAGAGCACGATATCCCCTATTTCGGCATCTGTCTCGGTATGCAGATCGCGGTGATAGAATTCGCGCGCGGCGTCGCCGGCATCCCCGGCGCGAACTCCGGCGAGTTCGACGAAAACTGCTCCGACAGGGTGATAGACTTCATGCCCGGTCAGAGCGAGGACGTAGACAAGGGCGGCACCCTGCGTCTCGGGGCTTATCCCTGCGTGATACGCCCGGGCACGGTCATGGAGCGCTGCTACGGCGCCGCTCTCATCAGCGAGCGGCACCGCCACCGCTATGAGTTCAACAACGATTACCGCGACCGGCTTTCGGACAGCGGTCTCGTCCTGAGCGGCATTTCGCCCGACGGCAGGCTCGTGGAAACGGTGGAGCTGCCGGACAGGAGGTTTTTCGTGGGCGTCCAGTATCATCCGGAATTCAAGAGCCGGCCCAACAGGCCGCATCCGCTCTTCCTCGGATTTGTCGGCGCCGCGGCCGAAAGGGCAAAGGACGGCGGGATATGAGCGTTCACGAGGAATGCGGCGTTTTCGGAGTGATATCCGATAAGCCCTTCGACGCGGCGGGCATGTGCTGCCGCGGTCTCTACGCCCTGCAGCACAGGGGCCAGGAAAGCTGCGGCATCGTCGTGAACGACGACGGGCTTTTCGTATCCCGCAAGGGTCTCGGGCTCGTAAGCGAGGTGTTTGCCCCGGACGTTCTGTCCTCTTTCCCGCCCGGGACGATGGCGGCGGCGCATACCCGCTACGGGACCACCGGCTCTTCGAGCCTTGCCAACTGCCAGCCCATCGAGGTGAACCACCTCAAGGGCCGTATGGCCGTCGCCCACAACGGCAATCTCTCCAACGCCGCGGAGCTCCGCTCCGCCCTGGAGCTGAACGGGGCGATATTCCATACCTCGAGCGATACGGAAACCATCGCCTATATCGTGACCCGGGAGCGGCTCGGCGCCCCCTCGATCGAAGAGGCGCTGAGCCGCGCCATGGATACGCTGGAGGGAGCGTACTCTCTCGTTCTGATGTCCCCGCAGAAGCTCATCTGCGCCAGAGATCCGCTCGGCTTCCGGCCGCTGTGCTTCGGCAGGACGGAGGGCGGCGTGTACGCCGTCGCTTCGGAAAGCTGCGCTCTCAAAGCCGTCGGGGCGGAATTCATACGCGACGTCGAGCCGGGAGAGATCCTGGTATTCGGCAGGGACGGCGTCGTTTCCCGCAGGGAGCACTGCGGAAAAGCGCCGAAGAAGCTCTGCGTGTTCGAATACATCTATTTTGCCCGTCCCGACTCCGT
>DBWE01000103.1:0-2175 GCA_002308315.1 Clostridiales bacterium UBA1246
CCGCGCTCGACCTCTACCTCGTAGGTTTTGTCGTTGAGTGTGATCTTGTATTTCATGGTCATTTTACCTCTTTGATGGATATAAAGCGCAGCTCGTTGACCGGGATCTGCGTTTCGTCGGCGACTATCGCCATGAGCATGACGGCCGTGCGGTCGTCCACATCGAAGCGGGCTACCTCGCCCGCGGAATATTCCGCCGGTTTGCGGCCGGGGGAGTGGGGACGTATTTCCCCGGGAATTATCCTTGCGCTCATGCTTCTTCCTCCGTCATATCCGCTCTATGCGGTAGCTNNCCTCCTTACGCTTCTTCGATGGTGTACTTGACGACCTTTTCACGCTCCGCCTTGCGGTCCTTCAGGAACTTCTCGGCCTGCTGCGGGAAGGCGATGTAGGAGAGCACGTCCTCGTCGTTTTTGGCTCTTGCGCCGAGCTCTTTTTTCGTCTGCTCGAACTGAGGGGCGAGAGTATCGGCGAAGCGTCCGGTTATGGGCTGCTCGTCGCCGAGCACCTGCTTTACGAGGGCGGGATCGATCTCGCCGGGGGCCTTGCCGTATTCGCCGCGGATATAGGCCTTGATCTCCTTGCTTATATTCTTGTAGCGGCCCTGCAGCACGTTCGAAACGGCCTGCACGCCCACCATCTGGCTCATCGGAGTGACCAGCGGGGGATAGCCCATGTCCTCGCGCACGCGGGGGGTCTCCTCGAGCACCTCGTTGAGCCTGTCAAGAGCGTTGGCCTGCTTGAGCTGGGCAATGAGGTTGGAGAGCATGCCGCCGGGGATCTTGTAATTGAGCGCGTCGGTATCGGTACGCATGGAAACGGGGTTGAGCAGCCCCGAGGCGAGGCACTCGGCCTGATATTTCTTGAAATGATCGTTGCAGCTCTTCACCGCCGCGTCGTTGAGCTCCACGGTGTGGCCGAGCTGGCGCAGGGCGTAGGCGAGAGTTTCGGTGGCGGGCTGAGAGGTGCCGCCGGAAAAGCTGGAAAGCGCGGTGTCTATAACGTCGGCGCCGGCCTCCACGGCCTTGAGCAGCGTCATGTAGGCAAGGCCGGTGGTGCAGTGGGTGTGGACCACCACGGGGATGTCGACGGCGTCCTTGATGGCGCTGACGAGATCGTAGCACTCGCTGGGGCTCATTACGCCGGCCATGTCCTTGATGCATATGGTCTCAAAGCCCATGGTCTTCATTTCCGCGCAGATCTCCACGTATTTTTTCAGCGTGTGGACGGGGCTGGTGGTATATGAAATGGCGCCGGAGGCGATGGCTCCGCATTTCAGCGTTTCCTCCACGGCGACCCGGAGGTTCCGCAGATCGTTGAGGGCGTCGAAAATGCGTATTATGTCTATGCCGTTGGCAACGCTGCGCCTTACGAACATTCTGACCACGTCGTCGGGATAGTGCTTGTAGCCCAGCAGGTTCTGTCCGCGAAGCAGCATCTGCAGCTTGGTGTCGGGGCATTTTTCCTTGATCCTGCGCAGCCTTTCCCAGGGATCCTCGTTGAGGTAGCGGAGGCAGGAATCGAAGGTCGCGCCGCCCCAGCACTCCAGGGAGTAGTACCCGGCCTTGTTGAGCTGCTCGAGTACGGGCTCGAAGACCGCGAACGGCATGCGCGTTGCGATGAGCGACTGGTTGGCGTCTCTGAGTACGGTTTCGGTGAATTGGACTTTCATGATGCACACCCTTTTGAAAAATAAGAATTAAAGAGGTTCTTTTTGTATTTTTGCATAACGGCGGGGATAAGCCGCCGGAGTTGCCTTGATCTTTCTTATCACTATGATGCTGCGCTTTATGCCGCCCACGGTGTAATAAAACACCGTTTCCGTCTCTCCGCCGAGCCGCCTTACGGCGTTTTCCGCCTCGGCAAGCTCCGCGTCCGCGTCGGCGGCCTTCATGGCCAGGAACACGCCGCCGGGCTTTACNNAACGGCATGCACAGCTCGCACAGCTCGTTGAGCCGCGCCACCGCGCGGCTTACGGCGGCATCGTAGCCGTCGCGCCGGCCGGGCTGACGCGACAGCTCCTCGGCTCTCGCGTGGACGCATTCGGCAGGGATATCAAGCTCCGCGCACAGCCGCGTGAGGAAATCCACGCGCTTTGCGAGGCTGTCCGCCATCGTCAGCTCCATGGACGGAGCGCAGATGCGGGCGGGGAGGCCGGGAAAACCCGCGCCGCTGC
>DBWE01000103.1:2202-2728 GCA_002308315.1 Clostridiales bacterium UBA1246
AGCAGGGCAAGACTGTCGGCAAAATGCCGGACCGCTATCTCGTCGGGATCCTTTACGGCCGTGAGATTGACGCTGCGGTTCGCCTCCAGCAGCATATCGCGGTATTTCCCGAAGGCGGCCAGCGCCTCCCCGGAAACGGACAGGCCGAGAGCCGCGGCCTCGGACAGGATCAGTTCGTCGAATTTGCTCATTTGTCAGACATGTCGAAAAACAGCTTCCAGTTTTCCGCAAGATCGAGATATTCAAAGCCCTCGGGGGGCTCGTCGGAAAGCAGGCGGGCTATTCCCGCGCAGCCTCCGTCGTAATAAAAGGTGTAGAACAGCACGGCGGAGTCGGAGGCGTGGATATTGAAGACGNNCCCGCCGTTCTCGAAGGGCGCCTCAAGCGCCTCAAGGGCTCTCGCGGCGGTTTCATCGTCCGGGAACGGGGGAGAGGGGGGCGCGTCTTCGCTTATCTCAAGCAGTTTTCCGTCCGCCGAGCGCAGGATATCCCGGCCGGGGGCGGAGGCAAGAGCCTCCGCCGCGGC
>DBWE01000103.1:2771-3033 GCA_002308315.1 Clostridiales bacterium UBA1246
GAGCCCACGGCAATGCCGCCGCCGGGAAACACGAGCAGGTAAAGATATCTTATCGCGAAAGCCAGGGCCAAAGCGGCGGCTATGGAGGCGGCCGCTTTAAGGACGGGCTTCACGGCTCACTTTTTGCTGAGCAGGTCGCGTATCTCGGTGAGCAGCAGCTCTTCCTTGCTGGGCTCGGGCGGCGCGGCCTCTTCCTCGGGCTGTTCCTCTTCCTTCTTTTTGCGCTCCGCAGCGGTGCGGGCCTTGTTGAATGCCTTGACGA
>DBWE01000103.1:3044-3184 GCA_002308315.1 Clostridiales bacterium UBA1246
GCAGAAGATGATGAACGCTACGATGATAAAGTCTATCACGGTGCTCAGGAAGGTGCCGAAACCGAGAACGGAGGCGGGAGTGACGACGTTGCCCTCGGCGTCAAGCACGGCTGCCCTGAGGGTGACGTTAAGAGCGTCGG
>DBWE01000103.1:3265-16047 GCA_002308315.1 Clostridiales bacterium UBA1246
ACGCCGACCGCCATGTCCAGCACGTTGCCGCGCATTATGAAGGCCTTGAATTCTCCGAAAAACTTCTTCATTTTTCGACCGTTCCTTTCTTTACTTTTCGTTCTTTTTTATGATCTCTATATTGCCGAGGTACTTTCTGAGCACCTCGGGGACCACTATGCTGCCGTCGCGCAGCTGGTTCTGCTCGACGATGGCGGGCATTATGCGGGAGGTGGCCAGACCGGAGCCGTTGAGAGTGTGGACGAACTCGGTCTTGCCCGTGGCCTCGCGGCGGAAGCGTATGGAGCCGCGGCGGGCCTGATAGTCGCGCGCGTTGGAAACGGAGGAGACCTCCTTGTAGCCGTTCATCGACGGAATGTGTATCTCTATATCATAGGTGCGGGCCATGGACGCAGAGCAGTCGCCCGCGGCCAGCTTGACGGTGCGGAAGTGGAAGCCCAGGCCCTTTACGAGAGCCTCGGCCTTGCCGACCAGCTCCTCAAAGGCCTCGTCGGAACGCTCGGGCAGCGTGTACTGCACCATTTCGACCTTGTTGAACTGATGTCCGCGCACCATGCCTCTTTCGTCGGCGCGGTAGCTGCCGGCTTCGCGGCGGAAGCAGGGGGTATAGGAGATATATTTTCTCGGCAGCTCGCTTTCGTCGAGTATTTCGTCGCGGTGGAGGCTGACCAGAGCCGTTTCCGCGGTGGGCAGCATGAAGTGACGGCGCATGTCCTCGGCGTTTTCCAGCCAGTACACGTCGTTTCTGAACTTGGGGAACTGTCCCGCGGTCAGGCCGCATTCGTAGCCCAGCATATGGGGCACCAGCACCAGCTCGTAGCCGTCGGCCAGGTGAGTGTCGATAAAATAATTCAGCAGGGCCCATTCCAGCCTCGCGCCCATGCCGCGGTATATCCAAAATCCGTTTCCGGAGAGCTTCACGCCGCGCGCGTAGTCGATGAGGCCGAGGTCCGTGCAGAGATCCACGTGATTTTTCGGCTCGAAATCAAAGACCTTGGGCTCGCCGAAATAGCGCAGGGGCTCGTTGTTTTCCTTGCCGCCGGGCTTGAGGTCCGGGTCGGGAAGGTTGTACAGGCCGAACATGAGCTCTCTGTATTCGCCGTCGATATCCTTGATCGCGGCGTCGATCTCCTTGATGTTGTCGGACAGCTCCTTCATGCGGGCGAATACGGGGGCGGTATCCTCGCCGGCCTTCTTCATCTGCGGCACCTGCTTAGACACCTTGTTCTGCTCCGCCTTAAGTGTCTCGGTCTTGAATATCAGCTCTCTTCGGGAAACGTCCAGCTCGAGGATGCGGTCGATCTCCTTTGAAAAATCCGCGCCCTTGTCGAGATAACGCTGTTTGATGCCCTCGGGATCGTCCCTTATAAGCTTGATGTCGATCATTTCGGCTCTCCTCCATTGTCAACGGCCAGGGCGTCCAGGGCGGTTATCACCCTGTCAAGGTCCTCGTTGCCGTAATATTCTATCTCTATTTTGCCTTTTTTTGTTCCGCTTTTTATTTTGACGCGCCGTCCGAGGCGGGCAAGCAGCCTTTCCTCGAGCTCGGCGGCGTACACGCCCGCCGGGTCCGGCTTTTTCTGCCGGCGCTTTCCGGACGACAGCTGCTGCTTTACCAGCAGCTCCGTCTGCCTCACGCTGAGGCCCTGCCGCAGCACCGCTTCGGCGACGGCAGTAATAAGCTCCTTCTTTTCGAGGGGGAGCAGCGCGCGCGCGTGGCCCGCGGAAAGGCGCCCGTCCTCGAGCATGGCGCAGACATCCTCCGGCAGGGAAAGCAGGCGCAGGGAGTTCGTCACCGCGGAGCGGGATCTGTTTATCTGGGAGGCGGCCGCCTCCTGGGTGAAGCCGAACTCGTCAATCAGAGAGCGTATGCCCTTAGCTTCCTCTATGGGGTTGAGGTCCTCCCGCTGAAGGTTTTCAACGAGGGCGAGCACCGCGGCGTCGCGGTCGTCGGCGTCGACGATCCGGGCGGGTATTTCCTTCAGCCCCGCCATTTTCGCCGCTCTCCAGCGGCGTTCCCCGGCGATTATTTGATAATAGCCCGTGCTGAGCCTCCGTACCGTTATGGGCTGAATAACGCCGTGCTCGGCGATGGACTCCGACAAAGCCGCGAGGCTTTCCCCGTCAAAGCGGGTCCGCGGCTGCTTTTCGGCCGACTCGACCTTCGATATCGGCAGAAAAGAGCAGTCGAGCTGTTCATCGGATACGGACTCCGCGCCGAAAAGTGCTTCAAGACCGCTTCCGAGACCTTTTTTCACTTTTTGACCTCCCATCCGTTCTTTTTCATTATTTCTCCGGCAAGCTCCATATATGCCAGAGCGCCCCTGGAGCCCTTGTCGTACGCCATCACCGGCCGCCCGTGGCTGGGCGCCTCGCTGAGCCGGACGTTGCGCGGTATCACTGTTTTGAAAACCGCGCCTTTAAGGTGTTTTTTCACCTCGTTCGCCACCTGCAGGGAGAGGTTCGTGCGGCCGTCGAACATCGTAAGCAGCACGCCCTCGACCTCGAGCGAGGGATTGTGCGAGCGCCGGATCATTTTCACGGAGGACATAAGATCGCTCAGCCCTTCAAGGGCGAGATATTCGCACTGCACCGGGATAAGGATGGAATCCGCGGCGCAGAGAGCGTTCAGCGTGAGCAGCTCCAGCAGAGCGGGGCAGTCTATAAGTATGCAGTCATAATCTTTTTTTACGGGCTCGAGAGCTTTTTTCAGCACGAACTCGCGGTCCTCGGCGTCGGTGAGAAGTATGCCGGTGCCGAAAAGGTCCTTGTTGCAGGGGATAACGTCGCCGTAGCGGGTGCGGATTATCGCTTTTTCGGCGGGTATCTCTTCGACGAGCACGTTGTATGTGCTCGGAAAGACCGTATTCTTGTCTATTCCCATGCCCGAGGTGCTGTGCCCCTGGGGGTCGGTATCCACGATAAGGCAGCGCAGACCCAGCGCGCTGAAAGACGCGCACAGATTGACGCAGGTAGTTGTTTTGCCCACGCCGCCTTTTTGATTGAATAAAGCTATCACCTTGCCCATAATAGGTTGATTATACCACGATGAGCGGGATTTTCAACAGTAATCATGACAAATGTTTCACGTGAAACATATATAACTTCCGTTTTTATAGACAGGCAAGGCGGGCGAAAGGCGTCGGCGGGGCGCGTCTGAAGCGCGTCCGGCGAAACGGTCTCAGAGGCTGCCCGCGAAATGTTTCACGTGAAACATTTACACGGAACGGGGAAAAAGTGTATAATAACGCCGGGGCCGCGGAGAACGGCGGTCCCGGGAAGGGCGGGACAGCCTCGATGAGCGAGGAGGCTCCCGCCGAAAATGAGCAAAGGAGAAACGGTCATGCAGAATGAAACGCTGAAGGTGATAAGAGCAAGAAGAAGCACGCGCAGCTATCTTAAGGACATGATAAGCGACGAAGAGCTGGGCGCGATCCTCGAGGCGGGCCTCTGGGCGCCCACGGCGCGCAACGAGCAGGAGATATCCGTCGCCGTGGTACGCGGAGGGGAAGTGATGGCCGCCTTCAAGGAGGATTTCAAAAAGAACAATCAGAGAGGCGCGCGCTTCGACAATTTCGATTACAACGCCCCGGTGTTCCTCTTCCTTTACGGCCCCCGCGATTTCCCCTATACCGAGATGGACAGCGGCATCGTCGCCGAGAACATGGCGCTCGCGGCGGAGAGCCTGGGCCTCGGAACGGTGCTCATCGGCTGCATCCGCGATTTTATGCGCTCCGACGCGGCGCAGGGATGGAGAGAACGCTTCGGCATGACGGAAAACGATATCTTCACTCTCGGCGTGGCGATAGGCCGCAAGGACAGGGAGACAGCCGAAAGGCCGAGAAAGGAAAACCGCGTCAGGTTCATCAACTGAGAAGCTGGGTTATGTCGGCGACGCTCAGCTCATCCTGAAGGGCGAGATTGAGCGCATAGCCTATCAGCTTTGAAATATCCTCGATCCGCGCGTCTATCTCCCGCGGCGTTACGATCATGGACCGGCCGAAGGAGCCGAAGTCCTCGGAGTCAAATTTTCCAATATTTGCCATTTCGGCAAGATCGGCCGCGAGAGTGGCGGCGTCCACCACCGTGGGAACGCCGACGGCGATCACGGGCACCGACAGGGTGCGCAGGCTCAGCTCGGCCCTGCTGTTGCCCACGCCGGAGCCGGGGATTATGCCGGCGTCGGAAAGCTGTACCGTGCGGCATACTCGGCCAAGGCGGCGGGAGGCGAGAGCGTCGACCGCGATAACGGCCGAGGGCCGAAGGGCCGAGACGAGGGCGCGCACCATTTCCGCGCTTTCCACACCGGTCACGCCGCAGACGCCGGTCTTTACCACCGAAACGCGCCGCAGAAATCCGAAATGCTCGGGCAGGGACTCTGTAAGATGGCGCGTTGCCAGCACGTAGCCCGCGCTTCTCGGGCCGAGATCGTCGGGCGTGATCGCGCTGTTGCCGAGGCCGGCCACCAGCACGTCCGCTTTTCGGTCCGGGCCGAGAAGAGAGCGCAGCCGGGAGGCCAGCAGCTCCGCCCCGCGGTCGAAGGCGCCTTCCTCTTTTGCGAGGAGCTCGCCGAGCTCGACGGTGATATAAGTCCCCACGGGTTTTCCGAGAGCCTCGGCGCCGCGTTCGTCGAGCACGCGGAGAGTTTCCACGGTATAGCCGCCGACCGTTTCCGTATCGGCCGCAACGCCGTCGGGAAGCACGCCGGCGCCCGCGCTTTCGCGCCACAGGTCTCTTGCCTCTGCGGCAAGATCGGTGCGTTTTTCGTTCATTCATTATCACCCCGACGTATTTTTTGCGAATCGTCGGAGAATAGCTATGGAAAGGTAAGGAAATGGCGTCAAATTACGAAAAAATGCTGCTGGGGGCAAAAGAGCTGTTCCTGCGGCGGGATCAGGAGGAAATGATCCGCATATGGGGGCTGGAGCACGACGGCGAGAGTATCCGGTTCGAGCTTTTTTCCCGCCCGATGACGCTGGACAGGAAAACCGCGCGGCTCGACGCCGCGGGCGGAGAGGACATGCCGCCGATAAACCCCGTAAACGACTCCATGATCGTGTTCGATCTGCTCACTCGTCCGTCGGAGAGACCGAAGCTCAAGGGGGAGTGGGCGTCGATAAGCATGCTCGGCGGAGTGATCGGCGCCGGCCACGACAGACTGCTGGGTCACGATAGAGACGCCGCGTTTTTTTCCGGCGCCGCCGACGCTCTGGCGGAGGCCTGCCGGCGCATGAACGGGCTGCCCTTCGGAAAATCGGACGTCGGCTGCGTTATCCCCGTGTTCCGGGATTTTTCCGCCGCCCTGCAGTTCTGGGACGGCGACGACGAGTTCCCGGCACGGCTGAAGTTCCTTTTTGACGCGAACGCGCTGGACTTCATGCACTATGAGACCCTGTGGTACGTCATGGAAGGGATATTGGCGAGACTGAAATATCTTTTCGGAGAAAAAAAGGGGAATGCCGTATGAATATTCTCGTTACCGGGGGCGCCGGATTCATAGGCTCGCATACGATAGTGGAGCTCATCGCCGCCGGACACGGCGTGACCGCGCTGGACAACCTGTGCAATTCCAGCAGGAAGGTCCTCGGGCGCATCGAAAGGATCACGGGCAGGAGCGTGCCTTTCCGGGAAGCGGACATAAGGGACCGCGAGGCGCTGGAAAAAGTGTTCTCCTCGGAGCATTTCGACTGCTGCATCCATTTCGCCGGACTGAAGGCGGTGGGCGAGAGCGTGAAAAAACCTTGGGAATACTACGAAAACAACGTGGGCGGGACGCTGGTGCTGCTGGACGTGATGCGCCGTCACGGCTGCAAAAACATTATTTTCAGCTCCACGGCCACGGTCTACGGAGAGCCGGAGAAGATCCCCGTGACCGAGGACTGCCGCAAGGGGATATGCGCACATCCGTACGGCAGGACCAAATCCATGCTGGAGGACATACTTTCCGATCTTTACCGCGCCGATATCGAAAACGGAGACCCCCGGCCCTGGAACGCGGTGCTGCTGCGCTATTTCAATCCCATAGGCGCGCACCCCTCGGGGCTTATCGGAGAGGCGCCCGGCGGGATCCCGAACAACCTCATGCCCTATATCACGCAGGTCGCCGTCGGAAAGCTGGAAAAGCTCCACGTTTTCGGAAACGACTACGATACCCCGGACGGTACCGGCGTGAGAGATTATATCCACGTGGTCGATCTGGCGAAGGGGCACGTGAAGGCGCTCCGGGCGACAGAGGAACGGTCCGGCGTTTCGGTATACAATCTCGGCACGGGCAGAGGCTGCAGCGTGATGGAAATAATAAAGACCTTTGAAAAGGTCAACGGCGTTTCGATCCCGTACGTGATCGATCCCAGACGCCCCGGAGACCTGGCGGAGTACTATTCCGACCCCTCAAAGGCCCTGCGGGAGCTGGGCTGGAGGGCGGAGCTCGGCATAGAGGAGATGTGCCGCGACAGCTGGAACTGGCAGAAAAACAATCCCGACGGGTATGAATGAACGGAGCTTTCGAGTTTTCTGTTGAACAATTCATACGACCGGGATTATAATACAGGCAATCAAGTAAAGGAGATGGACCGCATGCGCGTGATAATTCAGGATAACTACGACAAAATGTGTCAATGGGCGGCAAATTACATTGCCGCGAAGATCAAAGCCCATAAGGAAAAGCGGCCGCTGGTTCTGGGCCTGCCCACCGGCTCGTCTCCGCTGGGCGTGTACGCCGAGCTCATAAAGAAAAACAAGGCCGGTGAGATAAGCTTCAAAAACGTGGTGACCTTCAACATGGACGAGTACGTCGGCCTGCCGAAGGAGCACGATCAGAGCTACTGGTACTTTATGTGGAGCAATTTCTTCGATCATATCGACATTCCCCGGGAAAACGTGAATATCCTCGACGGGATGACCGACGATCCCGAGGGCGAATGCGCGAGATATGAGGAAAAAATAGCCTCATACGGCGGCATAGACCTTTTCATGGGCGGCATAGGCGTGGATGGGCATCTGGCGTTCAACGAGCCCTATACTTCGCTTTCGTCGCGCACCGGCGTGCGCATGCTGACCACCGATACGAGGATAGTCAATTCCCGCTTCTTCGGCAACGATCCCGAGAAGGTGCCCTCCAGTGCGCTTTCCGTGGGCATAGGCACCGTGACGGACGCGAAAGAAGTGCTCATCCTCATAAGCGGCCATAACAAGGCCCGCGCCCTCGCCGCCTGCGTGGAGGGCGGCGTGAGCCAGAAATGGACCTGCAGCGCCCTGCAGCTGCANNTCATCGCCTGCGACGAGGCCGCCTGCGGCGAGCTCACGGTGGATACGTACAAATACTTCCTCGATATAGAAAAGAGCGAGAGGCTGTAAAGGCCGATTTTAAAGATTTCCGGCAGCGGATTATTCCGCTGCCGGTTTTTCTTTTTCCGTCCGGGTCTTTTATTTCTCCCGGTATATCTGCGCCAGACCGCCGTGGGAAGTCTCGCGGTACTTTTCGTTCATGTCCAGGCCCGTGCGGTACATGGTGGTTATGACCTCGTCGAAGGATATCTTGCGCGTGGTGTAGAGAAAGCGGGAAATATTCACCGAGCTCAGCGCGCGCATCGCCGCTACGGCGTTCCGCTCTATGCACGGTATCTGCACCAGGCCGCCCACGGGATCGCAGGTGAGGCCGAGGTTGTGCTCCATNNTCCATGGCGATCTCCGCGGCGTACTCCACCTGATCCATGTTCAGCCTGAACAGCGTTGCCGCCGCGGCCGCGGCCATGGAGCAGGCGCTGCCTATCTCCGCCTGGCAGCCGCATTCCGCCCCGGAAATGCTCGAATTGGTGCGTATCACGTTCCCCACGAGTCCGGCGACGGCGAGCGCGTCGAGTATCTCGTTTTCCGGGAAGCCCCGGTCGTGCTGCATGTAATACAGGATGGAGGGGATAACGCCGCAGCTGCCGCAGGTCGGCGCGGTGACGACTACGTGCTCGGAGGCGTTTTCCTCGCTTACGGCAAAGGCGTAAGCCGCGATGAGCCTGTTCATGGCCACGTCGGCGCTTTCGTTGTAGCAGCGCGTCTCATAGAGGGATCTCGCCCTGCGCTGTACGTTGAGGCCGCCGGGGAGTATGCCTTCGGCCGCGAGGCCCCGCTCCACGGCGTCCTGCATGGCGCGCCAGACCGTTTTTAGGTACCCGCGCAGAGAGGGATCCTCAAGAGAATAGATCATTTCAAGCAGGTCCATGTGCTCCCGGCTGCAAAGGTCCAGCATTTCCGTGAAATTCTTTTGCGGGTATACGTCCCGATCCTCGTCCGAAGGCTCGTTTTCTATGCGTATCGAGCCGCCGCCGATGCTGAAAATGCGCGCGGAGCCGAGCTCGCGCCCGTCCTTCAGGGCCGTGAACAGCATGGTGTTGGGGTGCGGAAGGTCGACCGTATCGCGGTCAAAGACCACCTCCGTGTTCGGGAGGACGGATAAAACGGCTTTTCCGGTCCCGTGGCCCTCTCCGGTGAAGGCGAGGGAGCCGTAAAGGGTGACCCGGTAGCGGTCCGCGTCCGGGTAACGGTCCGCGAATATCTGCGCGGCGCGGTACGGGCCGACGGTATGCGAGCTCGACGGGCCGTTGCCGATCTTGTATACGCTTGTGATGCTTTTCATTTTCGGTTGAGTTCCTTTATTTGAAAAATAATTATCCGCTCAGAAACAGCCGATGTTCCGGGCCGCCGTCCACGCGGCGCCGGTCGCGGCCATGAGATTTCCCGGCCTGAGGCAGTCGCCTATCTGATAAAATTCCGCGGCGCAGCCGCGCAGGGCGTCCGCTTCGTCCCAAAGGGGCTTCAGGCCGAGGGCGAGGACGACCCGGGAGCAGGGGAGCGTTTCCTCCCGGCCCTCCGCGCGGACTCTGACGGAGTCCGGGAGTATTTCGACGGCCTCGGAGCCGTACTCGACCGCAAGGCCGTATTTCGCGAGCTGACCGGCGTAGGTCGCCGCGGCGTCCGCCGCCTCGTCCGCGCCGCGCTTTTCGAGGATACGCACCTGTTTTCCGAGGGAAGCGAGGTATATCGCCAGCTCGAGCCCGGTCGTGCCCGCGCCGAGTATCACGCAATTCCCGTCTGCGAGAGAGGCGTCCGAGAAGGCCTCGACGGCGGTAATGACGTTTTCGCCCCTTATGCCGGGTATGGGCGGGCGCGCGGCTTCCGCGCCGAGCGCGGCGACGATCACGTCGGGACGAAGCTCGCGGCACAGCCCGGCGGTCACCTCGGTGCCGAGACGCACGTCCGTGCCGAGCTTTGTCAGCACGTGCTTCTGCCGCTCTATATACTCGCCTATGCGCTTTTTGAAGGGAACGTCCCTTTCGCACAGCAGCACTCCGCCGAGCTCGGAGCCCTTTTCGCAGAGTATCACCTCGTGGCCCAGCTCGCGGGCCGTTATGGCGGCCTGCATGCCGGCTATGCCGCCTCCGGCGACCAGCACCTTTTTGCTGCCCGACGGACGGGGGAGCCTCGCGGCCTCGCGTTCCTTGCCGGAGGCGGGATTTATGGCGCAGAACAGCCTCCCGTCCTGATAATCCTGGCCGACGCATTTGAAGCAGCGCAGGCATCTGCGCACTTCCTTTTCTCTGCCCGAGCTTATCTTCGCGGGAAGATCGGGATCGCATATCAGTCCGCGGGCCATTTCCACTATATCCGCTTTTCCCGAGGCGACGATCTCCTCGAGTACGTCCGGATCGGACAGGCCGCCTATGGTCGCCACGGCGCAGCGCACGTGCTTTTTGATCGCGGCGGCGTATTTCACGTTCATGCCCTCGTCCTGGAAAATGCCGGGATGCGTGTGGAAATCGGTCCCCGGCGCGAAAAGATTGCCGCAGGATACGTGGATGATGTCCGCGTGTCCGTCCAGCTGCTTCGCTATAGCTATGCCCTCGTCTATGCCGTAGCCGCCCTCAAAGGCCTCGCTGCCGCTTATGCGGACCTCCACCGGGAAATCCCGCCCGCAGCGTTTGTGTATCTCATCAATGACCGCCACGGTGAAGCGGGTGCGGTTTTCCGCGCTGCCGCCCCATTTGTCCGTGCGGCGGTTGGAAAGGGGAGAGTGGAACTGATGCAGCAGCCAGCCGNNGCCACGGTGAAGCGGCAGCGGTTCTCCGGGTTTCCGCCCCACTTGTCGGTCCGCCGGTTGGACTTGGGGCAGTGGAACTGGTGCAGCAGCCAGCCGTGGCCGGCGTGGACCATGGCCATGCCGAAGCCCCGATCCCTGGCATAGACCGCGGCGGAGGCGTAGGCGTCGATCGTGGCGAGTATCTCCTCCTCCGTCATTGCCCGGCACCTTACGCGGTCGTCGTAGGGGTGAAGGCCGTCGCTCGGACTGAGCAGCATACGGTATTCGGGGGAGTCGCTCCGTACCCTGCCGGTCTTTTCGAGCTCTATCGTCGCCACGGCGCCGTTTCGGGTGATCGCGTCGGCCAGCTTGCCGAGCTGAGCGCGGTTGAGCTTGCGCTCGGCAAGGTGTATTACCTCGTAGCTGTTCGGGGAGCCGACGCCGACTTCGTCGATATAGCATTCCCCGATGTTCACCGAGGCGCAGCCGCCCTTCGCCTTTCTTTCAAAGTAGGCGATATAGTCGTCCGTCGGCACTCTGTCGGGGGTGAGGTCGTACAGGCCCGTCGGGGCGGAAAAGATGCGGTTTCTGAATACCGTGCCGCCTATCCGAAGAGGCTTCAGTATATTTGAATATTTCTTGCCTGCGTCCATAGTCATTCTCCTTGCGGCCGATAATTATTCTTTTTTTCATTATCGCAGAGATCGGGTGGAAATGTCAACCGGCCGCCCGCGGCATATCGAAACGGAGCCGCTGCTAAAGATGACCGGCAGCGGCTCCGTTATAAGTGTGGTTGAGCTTTATTCGGTGGGTATCGGGTACCAGCGGTGTATCTGTCCCCACAGCTTCGCCTTGTGATAGCCGAGATTTATGACCTCGAAGAACTTGTCGATATTCGCCAGGGGAGTGGCGGCGGGGATATCGCAGCCGGAGGAGATCATGAAATTCTCACAGACCATGCACTGGCGCAGCAGGGCCTGCGTATCCAAGGCCATCTTGTCGGTGCTGTCGCACATGAAGACCGCGGAGGGGCTTATGTTGCCCATGACGATAACGTCGTTGGGCAGAGCGTGGAGCAGCTCCCACATATCGGCCTTGTCGCCGAAATGGAACATCTTCGCGCCGGTTGCGATGACCGCGTCGACCTTCTTTTCTATCGCGTTGGAGCAGTTATGATAGCAGAAGACGAAATCGCGGTCCTGGAGCTCGTCGATGATCCTGCGCACGTATTTGGAGGAGAATTCCTGCATGGGGCCCACGGACATGAGGCCCGCGAGAGGCTCCGCCATGATAACGCCGTTGGCGCCGATGGTCTTCATGGCGCGGATGTATTTTATGAGGAACTGTGTGCATTTTTCCAGCACGGCGTGTACGAGCTCGGGCTCCTCGTAGGTCAGCAGAAGGATCTCGTTCACGTCCATCAGGCGNNGCCATGGAGAAGGGGCCGGTGCAGTTGGCGAATACGGGGCGGTCGTTTACGAGCGTGAGGGTCTTGCCCAGCGCCCTGAGGACCTTGCCCGTGCGGCCCGCGCCGAGCTCGGGGATCTGCAGAGCGTCGGCCTGCTCCTGATCGGAAATGAGCTGACCCGTGATGGTGGGGATATCGTCGGTATGATAGGTGCATTTTGCGCCGAAGGCCTCGGCCTCCACGGACAGGTCCATATAGGTGGTCGCGAAAGGCATATTGTATCTGTCCGCTATAAGACGGACGCCGAGCGCCATTTCGGTGGAAGAGTTGACGAGCTTATCCACCGTGATGAACAGCTGCTGTACTGCCGGATAAGATAAAAGCGGCATGGCTTTTTTGTCCTGGGTCGCGATCTGCTCGCGTATCCAAAGGTCCATATTCATGGTCGTCATCTCCCTGTAGAGTTGAATTTTTCCTAAAGATTATAACAGACGGAACGCAAAATGCAAACGGCGATCGGAAAAAAACCGTGAAAAAAAACGGGGAAAATCGATTTGCGCATATCCGGTTCCGGTACGGACCGGAATTACTTCCTTTTTGAACGGCGCTGCGGCCCGCGGCGGGGATATTACGGGCGCTTTCGGGAAAAGGCGTTGATCGTAACGCGGGCAGACTGCGGGAAGAGGGGAGGCCCTTTTGAAAGCCTTTATGCGGGCGGGCGCCGGCTTACGCTCATCTCAGTTTCCAATAAGCGGTTTCGCTGCCCGGAACTCCGATCGAGATAACAAGCGGAGCGTCGGAATCGACGATGCCTGCGGGGACTTTGAAGCTGATGATCTTATCGGTAAGGGTCGTTTTCGGCAGCACGTCGGTATTTTCAAAGAAGAAATCGCTGTGAGCCCCGAATGAATGGGCGTAGCTTACTTCCCCGTCAAAAAGGAGCGCAGCTTCAAAATAGCAGAGCGCGGTCGAATCGATTATTTCCTCGGCTCTGATCCGTACCGTATCGGTTGAGGGATTATACGCATCAAGAAAGACGACGCAATATTTGTAATCGCTGTCTTTCCTCCCGTAGCCTTCCATACCGCCGGGGTAGTCGGAGAACTCCATTCGCTTTACCGTGAACTCCAGACCGCCTGCCGCCGCCGTATCCCCCGGTGAAAGCATCGGGGGCAGCACGGTGACCTGCAGAGGATTGTTCTGCCGATCGTTCGCGCCCGCGTCGGTAATGATCCCCCGGTGAGCGAAATTGCCGATATAAGAATCAAGCAGGTCTTTAAATTCCGATATCTTTACGGCAGCAGT
>DBWE01000103.1:16212-16621 GCA_002308315.1 Clostridiales bacterium UBA1246
GGACAAATTTCAAAGTAGGTCCTGAAACGGCGATTACAGGAATCGCACTTATACCGAACGCCCTTTATGAAAGCGGGCTTATTGTTCAGCGGCAGGACCTTGCTTAAATCACAGCCCTCGCAAATCCCGTCTTTGTTTTGCAGATGACCGCAGTGAGGGCATTTGAATTTGCCCATATAACACCATTCCTCTGAGTTTATTCGAATAATTTACAGGAAAACGGCGCTGCTTCACGCCGCGGGCGCCGAAGTCGGCGGAAGTATAACCCGGGATGATCCCTTTTGCGGCATCGGCAAAAAAAGAATATCAGAAAGCTGCCGTTTTCGCAGCGATTATTCGTTTTTCCATCTTAAGACTTCGGTATTCATTATGAAAAACCCGGAGCCGGCCCCGCCTCGCTGCATCCGCC
>DBWE01000213.1:0-232 GCA_002308315.1 Clostridiales bacterium UBA1246
GAGACCTACGGAGAGGACCCGTACCTTACCTCACGCCTGGGCGTGGCGTTCGTGAAGGCCCTGCAGAAGAGGGACGAAGAAGGATATATGCGCGCCGCCGCCTGCGCCAAGCATTACGCGGTGCATTCCGGCCCCGAGGCGCTCAGGCACAGCATGAACGCCGAGGCCTCGCCCAGGGATCTGAGAGAGACCTATCTGCCCGCGTTCGAGGCCTGCGTCAGGGAAGCGGAGG
>DBWE01000213.1:252-3462 GCA_002308315.1 Clostridiales bacterium UBA1246
CAACGGCGAGCCCTGCTGCGGCAGCACCGTGCTCATACGGGATATACTGCGCTCCGAGTGGGGCTTCAAGGGACATTTCGTATCCGACTGCTGGGCCATAAAGGATTTCCATGAAAACCACAAGGTGACCTCCGGCCCGGTGGAGTCCGTCGCCAAGGCGCTCAAGGCCGGCTGCGACGTGAACTGCGGCTCCTCCTACGAATTCCTCATGGAGGCTTACGAAAAGGGCGCGATCACCGACGAAGAGCTCACCGAGGCCGCCGTGCGCCTGTTCACCACGCGCATACTGCTCGGCATGTTCGACAAGACCTCCTTCGACGCCATACCGTATGAAAAGGTGGACTGCCCCGAGCACGCCCGCCTTGCGCTCAAAGCGGCGGCGGAGAGCGCCGTGCTGCTGAAAAACAACGGCGTTCTGCCCTTTGACAGGAGCGGACTGAAGACGATAGGCGTCATAGGGCCCAACGCGGACAACCGTACCGCGCTTATGGGCAATTATCACGGCACCGCCTCGAGATACATAACCGTGCTCGAGGGGATACAGGACGCGGCCGGAGACGGCGTGCGGGTGCTGTATTCCGAGGGCAGCCATATTTTCTACGACCGCTCCGAAATGTTGGCAAAGCACAGCGACAGGACGTCCGAGGCCGTGATCACGGCAGAGCACAGCGACGCCGTCGTGCTCTGCCTCGGCCTTGACGAAACGCTGGAGGGCGAGGAAGGCTCGGTAAACAGCAAGGCCTGCGGCGACAAGGAGACCCTCGAGCTGCCCGCGAGCCAGGTCGAGCTGATGAAGGCCGTGCTGGCCGTGGGCAAGCCCACGGTGGTGATACTGATGGCCGGCAGCTCCATGGATCTGCGTTATGCCGACGAGCATGCCGACGCGGTCATGCAGGTATGGTACCCCGGAGCCCGCGGAGGAAAGGCCGTCGCAGATATCCTTTTCGGCGACGCCGTGCCCGGAGGCAGACTGCCCATAACGATATATAAGGATACCGCCGATCTGCCGCCCTTTGAGGATTATTCCATGAAGGGCCGCACTTACCGGTATCTGGAAAGCGAGCCCCTGTATCCCTTCGGCTTCGGCCTCGGCTACGGAAAGCTCACCTTGACCGACGCGGTGAGGGAGGGGAACAGGGTGCGCATAGCTTACCGCAACGACAGCGCGTACGACTGCAGCGAGGTGCTGCAGGTATACGCCGAGCATCCCTCCTCGCCCTTCGATACCCTGCATCCCTCGCTTTGCGGCTTCAGGCGGGTCTACGTCCGTCCCGGAGAGACCGGCAGCGCCGAGGTGGAGCTCGGCGCGTGGGATACCGTGGTGGACGACGAGGGTAAGCGCGTAAAGGCAGAGGCGGTGCTCTGGGCGGGACTGTGCCAGAACGACGGCCGCAGCGTCGCCCTGAGCGGCAGTGCGCCCCTGCGCGTAAAATAAAGTGAAGCTGTATTTCGCTCCCATGGAGGGAGTGACCGGGAGGATATACCGCGCGGTACACAGCCGCTTCTTCCCGGGCATAGACAAGTACTACGCCCCGTTTTTCTCCCCCACGGAGACGAGGCGCATACCGCCGAAGGATATGGAGGAGCTCAAACCGGAGAACAACAGGGGCATGGTCCTCGTGCCGCAGCTGCTCGCGAACAGCGCCGATAATTTCCTGTGGGCGGCGCGCGAGCTTCGGCAGCTGGGCTATGAGGAGGTAAATCTCAATCTCGGCTGTCCCTCCGGCACGGTCACGGCGAAGAAGAAGGGCGCGGGGCTGCTGGCGTACCCCGACGAGCTGGACGCCATGCTCGAACGCATTTTCTCTTCTTCCGGAGCGCCGAGGATATCGGTGAAAACGCGCATAGGCTTTTCCGAGCCCTCGGAGCTTAAAAGACTGATGGAGATATTCCGGAGGTATCCCATATACGAGCTTACGGTGCATCCGCGGGTAAGGGAAGATTTCTATAAAAACGGGGTCAGGCTTGACGCCTACGGATACGCCTGCGGGACGAGCGCGGCGCCGCTTGTTTACAACGGCGATATCTTCACCGCCGGAGATTTCGCCGCGCTGCTGAAGCGTTTTCCCGAGACGCGGGCGGTGATGATGGGAAGAGGCCTGGCGGCGGACCCGGCCCTCGCAAGACGGATAAGGACGGGCGAAGGGGCGGACAGGGAGACGCTGAGGGCTTTTCACGACGAGCTGTTCCGCGCTTACGATGATATCCTTTACGGCGATACCGCGCTGCTTCACAGAATGAAGGAGCTGTGGTCATACATGATATGCCTTTTCAAAGACGACGGAAAATGCTCCAAACGTCTGAAAAAGGCGAAGGACCGCGCCGAATACGCCGCGGCGGCCGCCGCGGTCTTCGACGGGCTTGAGCTGCTCGGAGAGGCGGCAGGCATAAGATAAGGGAGGTAAATATGGGAAAGATAAGACTCGGAAAGACCGGGATAACGGCGGAGAAAAACGCCTTCGGCGCCCTGCCCGTGCAGAGGGTGGACAAGGCCGCGGCCGTAAGGCTGCTCAGACGGGCCCGTGAGGGCGGCATGAACTATTTTGACACCGCCAGATATTACACCGACAGCGAGGAAAAGCTCGGCGCAGCCTTCGAGGGCATGCGCGATGAGGTGGTGATAGCCACCAAGACCGGCTCCGCCTCTCCGGAGGCCTTCTGGGAGGACCTTCATACCTCCCTGCGCCTGCTGCGGACCGATCACATAGACGTTTATCAGTTCCATAATCCGTCTTACGTGCCCGAGCCCGGTGACGGCACGGACATGTACGAATGCATGCTCGAAGCGAAGAAACAGGGCAAGATACTGCACATAGGCTTTACCAATCATAAGCTCGGGCTCGCCCGCCGGTGCATAGAGAGCGGCCTTTACGAAACGCTGCAGTTTCCTTTCAGCTATCTCGCCTCTCCCGAGGATATCGAGGTGGTGCGCGCCTGCGAGGCGGCGGACATGGGCTTCGTGGCGATGAAGGCCCTTTCCGGCGGACTGATAACCGACTCCCGCGCCGCCGCGGCGTTCATGAACGGATACGGCGGCGTGCTGCCCATCTGGGGCATCCAGCGGGAAAAGGAGCTGGACGAGTTTTTGTCGTATATCTCCGCGCCCCCGGTCATGGACGCGGAAACGGAGAAATTCATAATTAAGGAAAAAGAGAGCCTCAGCGGAGACTTCTGCCGCGGCTGCGGCTACTGTATGCCCTGCCCCATGGG
>DBWE01000213.1:3549-3675 GCA_002308315.1 Clostridiales bacterium UBA1246
GCAAATGCATCTCCTGCGGGAAATGCCGCTCGAAATGCCCCTACGGACTGAATACCCCCGAGCTTCTGAAAAAGAATTACGAGGACTATAAAAAAGTCCTCGCGGGAGAAATAAGCGTATAAAAAA
>DBWE01000148.1:0-9481 GCA_002308315.1 Clostridiales bacterium UBA1246
ACCGCGTCGTTCAGCTCCTGTTCGGAATAGACGCCCTCGTCAAGTATGCGCTCCTGCAGCTTCTGGTCATTTTTCGCCGCGTCGATCGCGAAGCCGGAAAAATCATCGAGGCCGACTTTGGAAAGCGCCGGCGATATCGCCTCGGCGACCTGCTCGGAGTTTTCTCTCTGCTCAAGCTCGCTGATGCTGTTATCCGCGAGCTCCTCGTCGGTCAGTTCAACGGTCCGTCCGCCGCCGAATACGCAGACGACGCCGCCGTCCACCGCATCCACTCTTTCGGCAAGCTCTCCCTCGCCCCCGTCGTCGGGCAGGAACACGGCTCCGTCCTCGGGCGAGGACGCGTTTATATACAGTACTCCGTTCTCCGTCCTGTTTCCGATAAGCGCGTCAAACCCGCCGAAGCTGTCGTTGGACGCTTTCTGCCCGCCCGAGATCAGCACGCCCGTTCCGACCGCGTTATCACTGCGCGGGCCGACCGCCTCCACCACGACGCTGCCGGTTATCATCTTTATCTCGCTGTGATCCCGGTGCAGCTTCGGCAGCTCCCCGAGAATGCCTCCCCTTTTACTCTCTCCGCTTTTTTCGGCGACGCGCATGAGCCTGTTGAAATCCTTCTGTACCTTGCCCAGCACGCTGCCGTCGGACCAGTACACCGATCCGTCGTCATATACGACCATAATGCGTCCGCCGGCGGGGTCGACGTATCTGCTTCTGCCGTCGCCCATGTCGGTACGCTTCCAGGCAAGCAGGTCTATGCTCTCTCTCTCCGAAACGACCTCCGCCGAGGTGCCGCGGATACCCGTAAGCAGCGTGGAAGTGGACACGGTCGCCGTCTCGTCGCTCTTCACGGGTGCGCTCACGTTGAAAAACAGCTTGCCCGTCTCCAGACTGATCTTCAGCTTTTTCCCGCTCTTCCTGATCTCCACGCGGCTCTCGGCGTCGAGCTTGATGACCTTGCTGTCGTCAAGGCTTATGTACGCGTAGCTCTTCGCGGCGGTTTCCACGGTACAGCCGCTGTAAAGCCGCATATCGTCATCGACGCTCTGCTCTACGCCGGCGGCGTTTTTCACGCTTACCGTGCCGGAAATCTCCGTAATGCGCATCGTCGCGGCCTTTGCGCTGTCCGCCGCTCCGGCAGGCACGGCCGCAAGCAGCATGACGGCGATCACCGTCAGCACCAGAACGATTTTTTTCATTGCCCGGTCTCCTTCCATGCGCCGCTTTGCTCAAACAGCGCAAGCATATCTCTGTCAATTCCGCCCTCGCGGACCATGTCGTTCAATACGGCGAAGGCCTTCTCCGCCGGCATCGGCTTCTTGTAGGGTCTGTCCCGTGCCGTCAGGGCGTCAAATACGTCCAGCACGGTCAGCAGGCGTACCTCCAGGGGTATCTCCTCCGCCGTCAGGCCCTTGGGATAGCCCTTTCCGTTCAGCAGCTCGTGATGCTCCGCCGCCCAGAGCGGCACGTCCGCGTATTTCGCGGGAAAAGTCACGTGGCTGAGTATCTTTGCCGTCACCGCCGCGTGATTTTCCATGATCTCCCGCTCCGCCGCCGTAAGCGTGCCCTTGCGCACGCTCAGCGCCTCCAGCTCTTCCGCGCCGAGCCACGGCAGCTCGCGTCCGTTTTCGTCCGTGTACGTCTCTCCGGCGAGTTTTTCTATTTCCTCGAGAGTTTCGTCCGGCAGAAAGCCCGCGGCGTTCGCCTTTTCCACGAGAGCGGCGCCCCGGTCCAGCTTTGTTTTCAGCTCCTCCGCCTCTTCGGCGGTCAGCCTGCCCTCCAGTACGGCTATCCGGGCAAGCAGGCCTATCACCCGAAATCTTTCGAGCACGTCCCCGAGCCGCGGGCCGAGTCTGGTCTCCTTGTTCATTACCTCCAGCGGCACGGTCATTTTGCCCACGTCGTGCAGCCACACGCTGAGAAGAAAGGTCCTGCGCCGGTCTTCGTCGAACCTCCAGCCGTTTCCCGACTCATCGAGCCAGTCCAGAAAGGCGGAGGCATAGCGGACCATGTTGCGGGTATGGTTAGCGTTATATGGCGTACGCTCGTCTATGGCGGCCGACAGCGCCCCCACGAGGGAATCGAGCAGAGAAACGATCTGCTCGGAATAGCGCATGTTCGTTATGCTTATCGCCGCCTGAGACGCCAGCGCCCGGACGGCGAACTCCATCCCGCTGTCGAAGGGTATCGTGCCGCCCTCCGCGTCCCTGGCGTTTATAAGCTGAGCCACGCCTATGATATCGCCTTTGTCGTCGGACATCGGCGCCACGAGCATCGTTTTGGTGTTGTAGCCGGTCATTTTATCGTAGCGTATGGAGCCGGAAAAATCAAAGCGTTTGTCGCTGTGCACATCCGGCACGTTGATCATGCTCCCGTTGAGCACCGCCCACGAGCATACGTACTCCGGCTCCAGCGGCACCGGCGGGAGCGTTATGGGCGCCGCGTGTCCGCCCTGCCTCACTCCCATGGAGCGCGTGACCATGCGCACGAAATGCAGCCCGTCGCTTTCGAGCAGATACAGCGTGCCCGCGTCGCAGTCGGTGATATCCATGGCCGTATCGAGGATCTTGGAAAGCAGCTTCTCCCTGTCGCGCTCGGAGGACAGGTCAAGGCTGATCTCAAGGACCCTTCGCATCTGCTCATAGGTCACAGCAGTATCTCCTCCCCCTCCCGGGCCATATCCGCACGGCTGTATATCCTCTTCACCTCTTCCGCCGCCGCGTCCAGCTCGGCGTCCGTGCGGAAGGGGTCATGATGCACTATCCGCACCCGCTTCGCTCCGGCGTCGCGCCCGAGGCGCGCCGCGGCGAGATATCCGCTGTGGCCGAAGGTGCTGCGCTTTTTCCATTCCTCATCCGTGTACTGCCCGTCGCACAGCATAAGATCGCAGCCCGCGGCGAAATCCGCAAGGCGGGCATACTGCTCTTCCGTCAGATTGGTGTCTCCGGCATATACCACGCTCACGCCTTCCCCGCTGATGCGGAATACCGAAACGCCGCCCGAGTGCACGCCCTCCGTGCTCTCCACGGTGACGGCGCCCAGACAAAGACGCTCTTTAAGAGTATGGTATCTCACGTCGGCCGGCAGCGCGTCGGTACCCACCGGCCAAAGCGGCGGAGAAAGCAGCGCGGCGACCTGACGGCGCACGCTCCTGCCCGAGCGCTGAGCGCCGTAAATATCCAGGCGGAAATCCGCCTCCATGAGCTTGGGGCACATACCCAGGCCGATAAGATGATCCGCGTGGGGATGTGACAGCAGCAGGGCAGCTTTTTTCTCTCCGCCGCGCATCAGACCGGGAAGAGAAAGTATGCCGCTTCCGGCGTCGATTATTATGACCTGTCCGCACAGGCGCACCAGCACCGACGTCGTGGCGCAGCCGTATTTTTCGTACTGCTTCCCGCTCACGGGCACGGAGCCCCGGGCTCCCATGACGACTACCTTTTTCTCCATCCGCGCCTTACGCCCTCCTTTCCGCCTTCCGATCGCAGTTCTTCATTACAGTATATAATAACACCTCCGCTCCGCGGGTGCAAACATATTATTTGCATCATTGCGCCGCTCCCTTCGATGATGTATAATTCAATAAACGGATAACAAGGCTAACGATCCGAACATGGAGCGGCATATGAGAAAAACTACGGCCTGCCTGACGGCGATCCTGATACTCCTTGCCGCGGCGGGCTGTGCGCCCGCCGCCATGCGCGGCACGAAAGGAATATACGACGATATGTACCGGTACAGCAACTCCGACGGCAGCTTTTTCGTCCCATACGCGGGCGCGTACGACGAAGCCGCTTACCCCTGCAAAACGCTCGACGCCGTATTTACCGCCGATGAAATAAGGGTGGACGGCATTCCGGACGGAGCCTGGGAGACGGCTCCCCCGTCCCGGATAGGCGAAGCGCGGCCCCTCGTCCCCGGCGGCCCGGACGCAGACACGTACGGCACGCTCCGCGCCCTTTGGAACGGGCCTACGCTTTATCTGCTTGCGGAGGTCAGAAAGAGCTCCGTAGTCCACGGCTCCTTTCCCCGCAGCGGGGCCGTGTCCGGACAGCCCGTCGCGCCGCCCGACCGCGACAGCGTATGCGTGGGCATAGAGCTGTACAACGAGCGCACGGTATACGAGACCGATACCAAGGGCGTTGTGAATATCAGCGCCGACGGCGAGCTGACTTATTTCGTCAACGGCTTCATTGACTCGCTCAGTTCGGTCTTCGCCCCCGAAAATCCGTATTATGTCAACCGCATCGAGTCCTGGGCCGCCCGGGACGCGACCGACGCCGACGGCAGGGTCATCGGCTTCAACGTCGAGCTGGCGGTGAATATCGAAGGCCTCGGCGCCGAAAACGGCAAGGAGCTCTCCGTGGAGGTGCAGATATGCTCCTCCGACGGCGCTCGGCGCACGGAGAACGTATTCTGGAGCCACGCGCAGGACGCGCTCTATGCCGAGCTCGACCACGAGCGCCCCGTAAACGTCGACTGGGGCCGCGTCACGCTGAGCGGAGCGGCCGGGAAAAGCGAGTATGCGTACAGCTCCCGGCGGCTGAGCGAGGCGCTGCGTTTTCTCGACTCTCCCGCCTTTCAGAAGGGCGTGTATACCGAAAAGACCCAAAAGGCGCTCGACGCCGCCCGCGTCCGCGCCGAGAACTGTCTCGAGGCGGAGAAAAAGGGCCGCAGAAACAAGGCCGAGGCCGACCGGAGCGCGGAGCTGCTCGAGGCGGCCATAGCCGGGCTGCGCTGGGCGGATACCCGCTATCCCGACCCTGCCGAGCTCCCCGAATGCATGACCCTGCCGGATCCTTACGCGTTTTTCGGCAGCGGCCGCAGGGTACGGACCCGCGAGGACTGGCCGGAGCGCCGCGAGGAGATACTCCGGCAGGCTCAGTTCTACCAGTACGGCTTCAAGCCCGGCGAGCCGGACGCCTTCGAGGTATCCCACAGCGCCCATTTCGACCCCGGCGACAGGGAAGAAACGGAGCTGTGGGGCATGCCGTGGACCGTTGAATATACCTGCAGCGCGGACAGGTTCGACATAGACGTCACCGTGGGCAGCAGACACGCTTCGCTGCCCTTCACCGTGTATCTGCCCACGCGGGAGCAGCTTGCTTCCTCGGGCCGCACGGGGCGTCTGCCCGTCGTTCTGAGCTATGACGGGGACAATCCCTTCTACCGCGACGCCGGCTTTGCCGTGGCCGCGCTCTCCGCCGGCAGCGACGGCGACGTGCGCACCACCGATTACGCCTGGGGCAAACGCGGGGGCTGCTTCTACGAGCTGTACCCTTACAGCCGCGACGGCGAGGCAGCTCTCGGCGAGGTCAGCTCCGAAATGGCGGCGGCCTGGGCCGCCACGCGGACCATAGACGCGCTCAAAAGCCTCGCCCTTTCCGACGACGCCCGCGCCCGCGCCGTCGGCGAAGCGATAGACCCCGACAGGCTGGCGGTGACCGGTTTTTCGATAAACGGCAAATACGCCTTCGCCGCGGCGGTATTCGACGAACGCATAAGCGTATGCATCCCCGGCGCCTCGGGCGCAACGGGGCTTTCTCCGTGGCGGTACGTTTACATCGGTCAGGAGCACGACTGGCGCGGCACTCCCTTTGACAGCGGCGACGCGGCCCATGCCGTGACCGTCGCCGGCGGCACCGAGACCATCGGGAATTCCGTGCGCCATAACAGAGTCCGCGAGATCGCTCTTTTTGCCCGCTTCATGACTCCCCGCCGCGCATACCTCCGCCTGCCGGGAGCTTACGGCTACGCCGCGCGCCTGCCCTACGATCAGACAGACCTGCTCGCCACGATGGCGGGCCGGGCGGTGATACTCATGAACACCCCCAACGATTACAACGACGGCAGCGTGTCCGACGCGCTGAGCATGGAGATAGTCAGATCTGTCTACGACAATCTCGGCTGGGACGGAAACGAGCTGCTGCGCTTCAATTACCGCCCCGTCGCGGCCGTCGGTGATCCCCACGGCTCCGACGCCGGGCAGTATATAAGGAACGCCGAGTACCTGACGCATTATTTCGACGGCACGCCGCTCTCCCCCCAGACCGACGTGATGCTCTCGACCGACCCCTTCGCGCTGAAGATATCCGACGGCGGCACCCGGTCCCCCTACGACTATTATTGGGGCGGCTTCAATACCGTCACCGGCGGCAGCGGCGGGCCGGAGGGCCGCGACGGCTGGTATTATTACCGCCTTGAGGACGCCCCCGAAAATACCGGGCGTCAAGGCTGAAGGGCGGGACGGACATGAAACGGCTCACCGCCGCGGCGGCGGCGCTCATCATCCTGCTTGCGTGCGGATGCGCGCGCGAAAACGAAAAAAAGAGCGTCAGCTTCGCCGCCATGGACACGCTGATGACTCTTACGGCCTGCGGCGGAGACGCGGACGCCGCTCTGAAGGAGGCCGAAAGCGAGCTGCACCGCCTTGAGGGGCTCCTCTCCGTTACCCTTCCGGACAGCGAGATATCCCGTCTCAACGCGCACGGCAGCGGCGAGCTGTCCGACGACTGCGCCGCGGTCATCAAAAAGGCGGCGGAGATATACGAGCTCACCGGCGGCCGCTTCGACATAACCGTATCGCCCACGGTCGACGCCTGGGGCTTTTATACCGACGATTACCGCGTCCCCTCCGAGGAGGAGCTTGCCGCCCTTGCCGCGCTGACGGACGGCAGCCTGGTAAAACTCAGCGGGAACCATGTCTCCCTCGGCGAGGGGCAGAGGATAGACCTCGGCGGCATAGCCAAGGGCTGCGCCGCCGACAAGGTGCTCGGGATCATGCGCAGCCACGGAGTGAGCTCCGGGATAATAGCCCTGGGCGGCAATATCCTGCTTTTCGGCCGCCGCCCGGACGGCGGAGCGTGGCGCACGGCGATAAGATCCCCGGACGACCCGGACGGATACATAGGAACGCTGTCCGCCACGGATACCTCCATAGTCACCTCCGGCGCGTATCAGCGTTATTTCGAGCGGGACGGCGTGCGCTGGCATCATATTTTCGATCCCGCCGAGGCCCGGCCCGCCGACAGCGATCTTGCCTCCGTAACGGTCGTCTGCCCGGATTCCGCTCTCGCGGACGGTCTGTCCACGGCGCTCTTCGTAATGGGCTGCGATGAAGCGGCGGAATTCTGGCGCCGGCACAGCGGCATGTTCCAGCTGGTACTGTATACCGTCGACGGCAGGATGTACGTCACAAAAGGCCTGGAAGACTGCTTCAGCTCAGAAATGAGCTATGAAATCATTGATATTCACGGCGATTTGAGGTAGAATGAATGGAAATCCGTGTTTTCGCGCGCCGGGCGCGGAGCACAAGTAAAGGACCGTTATGAACAAAAAACAATCTTTGCGAAAACAGGCTCTGTCCATTCCGAATATCCTGAGCTATTTCAGAATATTGCTCATACCCGTGTGCGCCGTTCTGTATCTTCGCGGCAGGACCTTCCCCGCGCTCGCGGTGCTCGTCCTGTCCGGACTCACCGATATTGCCGACGGCAAGATAGCGCGCCGCTGCGGCATGGTCACCGATCTGGGCAAGGTGCTCGATCCCGTCGCGGACAAGCTGACCCAGGGCGTGCTGATATTCTGCGTTGCCGGCAAAACTCCCCTGATCGCGCTTCTGGCGGGGATACTCGTGGTAAAAGAGGCTATCATGATCGCCTCGGGATACAAGCTGTACAAAAAAGCGGGCGTGGTGAACAGCTCGAGGTGGTACGGCAAGCTCTGCACCATCCTCGTCTATTCCACTCTCGTCGTTCATATAGCCTTTCCCGAGCTGCCGCCCGTCGTCACCCATATCGCCGTGATCGTATGCGGAAGCATGATGATCGTTTCTTTCGTATTGTACAACATAAGATTTTTCCGTCAGCTCAGGCTCCGCTCCGCCGACGGAGAGCCGGAGGACGATGTTTCCCCATGAACAGGATAAAAGCGTTTTTCGGGGGCAGCACTCATTTTTACTGGGCTGCCTGCCTTCCCCTTATACTCATAATGTACTACATACCCGAGCGCGTCGTCGTAAACGATTATTTCCCCACGCAGATCGCGTTCGATTATTCCATACCCTTCGTCAGACAGTTCGTCGTCTTCTATCTGTCCTGGTTCCCTCTGCTCGCCTTCACGGGCTTCTGGCTGCTGTTCCGGGACGGGGACGCCTTCAGGCGCTACATGTTGTTCCTTACCGCGGCGTACGCGCTGAGCACGGTCTTTTTCCTCGTCTTCCCCAACGGCCAGGATCTGCGTCCGACGAGCTTCGCGCAGGACGATATCTTCACCCGCCTCTGCGCCGGGATCTATGCCGCGGATACCAACACCAACGTTCTGCCGAGTCTGCACGTAGTGGCGTCCCTCGGCGTGGTCTTTTCGTTTTTCGATACGCCCACGCTCCGCTCTCCCGTACTGCGCGCCGCGGCGATAGCGCTGGCGCTGCTGATAAGCGCGTCCACGGTGCTCATCAAGCAGCACGCGGTCATGGACCTGGTCTTCAGCGCCGTGATGTCGGCAGCGCTGTATTTCCCGGTCTATGTTTTCATGAAGAAGAAAATGAAAAAGCGCTGAGCGCTTTTTCATTGAGTTTGTCGATAAAGTCCCGCGGACTTTGTCGACAAGTTTATTATAAAGGAGACCTGAGCATGAAAAAATGGCAGGGCCATCAGAAAGGCGTGAACTTCGGCGGCTGGTTCAGCCAGTGCTTCCCCGATGAAAAGCACTACGACAGCTTCATCACCGAGGCGGACTTCGAGACCGTTTCCGGCAAATGGGGCTGCGATCACGTGCGCGTGCCCGTCGACTACATCCTCGTGGAGGACAACGACGGCTCGCCGAAAGAGGCCGGGATGAAGCGCCTCGAGCGCTGCGCGGAGCTGTGCCGCAAATACGGTCTGAACATGATACTCGATCTTCACACGGCCTTCGGGTATTCCTTCGCTTCCGACGGCGGCTTCTTTAAGGACGAGGCTCTTCAGCAGCGTTTTTACAGGCTCTGGGAGCGCTTTGCCGAACGCTTCGGAGAGCAGAGCGACATACTTGCCTTTGAGCTGCTCAATGAAATAACCGACCCCTCGTACGCCGCTATATGGCGCGATATCTCGCTGCGCTGCATCGAGCGCATCCGCGCCCGCGCCCCGAAAACGGCGATACTCATAGGCGGGCACTCCTACAACAGCGCCGTGGCCGTCCCCGAGCTTCCCGCTCCGCCCGACGAAAACATCGTATACAATTTCCATAACTACGATCCCAAGGTGTTCACTCATCAGGGCGCCGGCTGGATGCCCGAGCTTGCCTCGGTAAAAGCCCCGTATTTCTCCGACATGGCCGAAATGCTCGAATTCTCCGAGCGCATTTATCCGGGCATCACCTCGGAATACCGAAACATCAAAACAAAGACCTGCGGCTCCGAAATGTATATCGAGCTGTTCAGACCCGCGGCGGAGTACGCCGAAAAGAACGGCGTGCCTCTCTACTGCGGCGAATACGGCGTGATCGA
>DBWE01000148.1:9527-10404 GCA_002308315.1 Clostridiales bacterium UBA1246
TCGGCCGCGCCGCGTGGAGCTACCGCAGGATGGACTTCGGTCTGTCCGACGAACGCATGAGCGGCGTGATAGACGAGCTCGTGAAATACCTGTAAGGGAGGATGCGGACATGAAAGACGGCCGCATGGAAAAGCTTCTGCGCTGCCGGGACTCCGTCCGGAAGGTCACTTCCTTTGAGCCCCGTCTCGCGCTGGTACTGGGCTCCGGTCTCGGCGGTCTGGCCGACAGCCTCGAGCTCGCCGCCGCGATAGATTACGCGGACATAGACGGGTTTCCCGTGTCCACCGTCGCCGGCCACGAGGGCAGGCTGCTTTTCGGGCGTCTTGCCGGCAGGGACGTGGTATGCATGCAGGGGCGAGTCCACTATTACGAGGGCTATGACGTATCCGACGTCGTCCTGCCGGTCAGGCTGATGGGTCTGCTCGGAGCCGGGATACTGTTTCTCACCAACGCGGCGGGCAGTCTCAATCTCAGCTATGAGGCCGGAGACCTGATGATGATACGCGACCACGTCATGACCTTCTTCCCCGCCAACCCCCTGCGCGGCCCCAACCTTGACGGGCTCGGCCCGCGCTTTCCCGACATGACGAACATATATGACGACGGTCTCTGCGATATCATCCGCGCCTGCGCGGACGAACGCGGCATCGCGCTGAGGGAGGGCGTATATGTCCAGCTCCCCGGTCCCTCCTACGAAACGCCCGCGGAAATACGCTTTTTGGGCCGCTGCTGCGGCGACGCCGTCGGCATGTCCACGGCCTGCGAGGCCGTGGCGGCACGGCACATGGGCATGAAGGTCTGCGGCGTTTCCTGCATCACCAACAAGGGCGCGGGCATTTCTCCCGTCCCCCTTACCCACGAGGAGGTCGGCGTCACC
>DBWE01000148.1:10421-12572 GCA_002308315.1 Clostridiales bacterium UBA1246
CTGATAACGGCGGCCGTCGAACGCATGCTTCCGCCGTCCGGCGGCGAGGGCTGAGCCATGCTTTTTGAGAACATAAGCTATATTTCCCCCGAATACAAAGCGGAGGCAGGGGCTTACGTGGGCGTCGAGGGAAGCCGCATAAGCTACGTCGGCTCCGAGCCCCCCGCGGACAGGGAAAAATACGGCCGCTCCGTCGACGGACGCGGCAGACTGCTCATTCCCGGCTTTTACGACGCTCACTCGCATCTTGCCATGTCCCTCATGCGGGGCTACGGAGAGGGTCTCGCGCTGCAGGACTGGCTCAACACCCGCATTTTCCCCTTTGAGGCGAAGCTGCGCCCGGACGACGTCTACTGGGGAACGCTTCTCGGCTGCGCGGAGCTGCTGCGGTACGGCGTCGTCGGCTGCAGCGATATGTATCTCGACTGCATGAGCGCCGGCAGCGCCTTTGCCGACAGCGGAATGAAGGCCTCGTTTTCCGCCTGCTTCACCGGCGGGGGCGACTGCCGGGCGCTGCCGCGGTTCTCCGACGCGGAAAAGGCCGTCAGCCGCTTTCATATGCTCGACGACGGGCGGCTGAGAGTGGACCTGTCCCTGCACGCCGAATATACCTCCGACGAGGCGCTCGTTCGCTCGCTTGCCTCGGCCTGCGCCGAAGCGGGGCTGAGGATGCACGTCCACGTCAGCGAGACCGGGCTCGAGGTCAGGCAGTGCCGCGAGCGTCACGGCGGCCTTTCGCCCGTGGAATACTTGAACGCCTGCGGCCTTTTCGACGTTCCGACCACGGCCGCGCACTGCGTTGCCGTAAGCGAAGGCGATATGGACATACTCCGGGAAAAGAACGTCACCGTCGCGAGCTGCCCCAAGAGCAATCTCAAGCTGGCGAGCGGCGTCTGTCCCGCCGCCGGGCTCATACGGCACGGCGTCGCCGTTGCTCTCGGCACCGACAGCGTCACGAGCAACAACAATCTCGATATGCTCGAGGAAATCCGTCTCGCGGCGCTGCTGCACAAGGTGGATACCCTCGACCCGCTGGCCGTTCCGGCGCTGGAAGCGGTCCGCATGGGGACGGAATACGGCGCGAAGGCCGTGGGGCTCAAGAATCTCGGCAAAATCGAGGCGGGCTGCCAGGCGGACGTCGTGCTGTTCGACATGGGCGGCGCGGCCTGGACGCCGAAGTTCGACCTCGTCTCGCTGCTGGTGTACGCGGCGAGCAGCGCCGACGTGGATACGGTGATGGTCGCAGGCAGGCTGCTGATAGAGAAGAAGCGGCTGCTGACGCTGGACGAGGAGCGGGTGCTCTTCGAGGCGAACCGCTGCGCGGAGCGGATTTCCGCAAAATGAGGAACTGTGAGAAAATAATTGCTGCATTATGCGCAGGATAAATCTGTCATAGCTAGGCGGAGGAGCGAGTCATAGCGGTGCTATGGCGAGCGACGACAACGAAGCTATGGCGGATTTAGACAAGCGGAATGTAGTAGTTATTGATGCAAAGTTCCTAAGCTCCTGCGCGAACCGGTCGCGCAGAGAGCGGATTGAAGGAAGGGTGAGAAATATGAAACGGAATTTGCGATGTACGGCTTTCGCGTCGACGGTCGGCGCTTGGCTTTTGGGGCTTCCGGGGATTGCGTTGGCGGCGGATAACGCGCCTGCGCGGTACGCGGCGGCGGATACGATCTGGGTGCTTTTAGGCGCGGCTTTGGTGTTCTTCATGCAGCCGGGCTTCGCGATGGTGGAGACAGGCCTGACCCGCGCGAAAAACGCGGGCAATATCGTCATGAAGAACGTGATGGACCTCTGCCTCGGCACGATCGCGTTCTGGGTGGTCGGCTTCGGGCTGATGTTCGGCACGGACGTCGGCGGATTTATCGGAATACCGGATTTTTTCATTTCGGGTTGGGACGTCGGCAGCGACGCGGGTTACCCGAAAGCGGCATTTATTATTTTCCAGACGGTGTTCTGCGCGACGTCGGCGACGATCGTTTCCGGCGCGATGGCGGAGCGCACGAAGTTCTCGACTTACTGCGTTTACAGCCTCGCCATCAGCCTCTTGATTTACCCGGTGTCCGGTCACTGGATCTGGGGCGGCGGCTGGCTCTCGGAGCTGGGCTTCCATGACTTCGCAGGCTCGACGGCGGTGCACATGGTCGG
>DBWE01000142.1:0-612 GCA_002308315.1 Clostridiales bacterium UBA1246
GGGAAATATGCCTGGACCGCCACCGTTGGCGAAAAGGGACAGATAGTCATTCCCAAGCAGGCCCGGGAGCTTTTCGGCATACGCCCCGGCGATACCGTACTGCTGCTCGGCGACATTGAGCGCGGCCTTGCGATCCCCTTGAAAAGCAGCATCGCGGAATACATGAGCAAAGTATTTGAGGACAAAAAAGATGAGTGAAAATATTTTGGATGTCAAAGGGCTGCGCAAGCAGTATCCGGGTTTTCTTTTGGACGACGTATGCTTTTCCGTGCCCGAGGGCAGCATAACGGGCTTTATCGGCCGCAACGGNNGCGCCGGCAAAACGACCACGCTGAAATCCATACTCAATCTCGTGCATTCCGAGGGCG
Source organism: Clostridiales bacterium UBA1246 (assembly GCA_002308315.1). Lineage (GTDB taxonomy): Bacteria > Bacillota > Clostridia > Oscillospirales > Oscillospiraceae > UBA1246. The sequence continues at coordinate 369 of DBWE01000142.1, forward strand.
AGATACGCTGCTTCGGTCTGGATCTGCGCACGCACGAGCGGGAAATAAAAAACCGCACCGGCTACGTTGTCGGCGCCGTGGATTATTACCGCCGCAAAAAGATACGCGACATCGTGTCCGTCACCCGAGGCTTCTATCCCTCCTGGAGCGAGGAGGCATACCGGAAGTATATTTCCGTCTTTGAGCTTGACGAAAACAAGACCCCCATGCAGCTCAGCGAGGGCATGAAGGTAAAGCTCAATCT
>DBWE01000142.1:629-6717 GCA_002308315.1 Clostridiales bacterium UBA1246
CTGGATGAGCCCACCTCCGGTCTCGATCCCGTTTCGCGCGAGGAGCTGCTGGAAATATTCACCGCTCTGCGGGACAAGGGCGTGACTATCCTTTTTTCCACGCATATAACCTCCGATCTCGAGAAATGCGCCGACCGCATCTGCTATATACGCCGCGGCAGGATAATCGCCTGCGACGCCCTCGACAGCTTCGTCGCCTCCTGCTCGCAGGCNNGGCAAAGGCAGCGATCTCGACGGGATAATGCTTCATTACGAAAAGGAGGATTACCGTGAAAAGCTTGCTTGACAAGGAGCTTCGCCTTGCGGTATCGCCGCTCACGTGGCTGTTCCTGGCCGCTTCTCTCATGACGCTCATACCCGGCTACCCCATACTCATGGGCAGCTTCTTCATCTGTCTCGGCATTTTCCAGTCCTTCCAAAGCGCGAGGGAGACCAACGATATGCTTTATACCGCGCTGCTTCCGGTACGGAAGGGGGACGTGGTAAAGGCGCGTTACGCGGCGGTATGCTTCTTTGAGCTGATCGGCTTTGCCGTAATGGCGGTCCTGACGGCTCTGCGCATGACCGCGCTCGGCTCGGCGGCGCCCTACGTCACAAATCCTCTGATGAACGCCACCCCCGTTTTTCTTGCCTTTGCGCTGCTGATCTTCGCNNCTTTTCAATCTCATATTCGTGCGCGGCTTTTTCATAAGCGGATATAAATTTGCCCGTCCCTTCCTCATCTTCATCATTGCGGCGATGCTGACGGTATTCGCGGCCGAGGTTCTGCCCCATATCCCCTCCCTTGCTTTTCTGCGCGTGCCCTCCGGAGAGCGCATGCCCCTGCAGTTATGCGTACTCCTTGCCGCGGCGGCGCTTTACGCCCTGATCACCTTTCTGTCAGAACGCTCCGCCGAACGGGCCTTTGAGCTTATAGACCTGTAAAAATCGTGCTCTCCCGGAAACATACGCCTCCCGCGGCCATGAAGGCCGCGGGAGTCAACGTTTGATTTCCGTTTGATCCAGGTCCGGAGACCGTTTATGATTTCGCTTCGGGATTAACCAGCACTCTCGCCACCGCGACGTCCTTCAGTCCGCGCGGATCGGTCACCGTGACGTAGAACTTCAGCAGCGTGGGCTCTTTGACCTTGGGTGCGGTGAAGGTCGGCTTATCGGAAGCGGCGTCGGAAAGCTTCACCTCGGGACCGTCTACCTGGACCCACTCGAACGAGATCTTATCGCCGTCGGTATCGTCGGAGGCCGAAGCGTCCAGCGTGACGGTGTCCTTGGACGTCACGGTCTGGTGTCCCGTGACCGCCCAGGGCGTATGGTTGGTGTCCGCGTCCTTCGGCTCGAAGTACACCAGCAGCACCTTCTTGGTCAGGCCGCCCTTGTATTCCGGCATCATGAAGAAATTACCGTTGGAAACGGTATCCTTGATGTAGAAGGTAAGCACGTTCGGTCCCGGGAAGTTCTCGGCCATGGCGTCCTCAACGGTGTAGGAGTAGGTGTTGCCGTAGATAAATCCGGGGAACTCGGGATTTTTGCTTATCTCATAAGTGTCGCCGTCCGGATCGGTCACGTCGAATTCGATGGTGAACGTCTCGCCGGCTCTGGCTCTGTATATGTTCTTGTTGCCTCCCGGGCCGGAGCCTCCGGTTATCTTGACCACCGGCGGGCTGTTGTCCACTACGTTTATTTCGACCACGGCCTGAGCGCTGTCGCCGTTTTCGTCAATAGCGGTGACCTTTACGCTGTGCGTGCCTACGTCGTCCCTTGTGGTCCTGACGGTGAATATCCCGGCGGTGTCGCCGTAGTTGTTCATAACGGTGCCGAAGCCCTCGGCAAGGCTGAACTGCATTTTGCCTATATCGTAACGGTTGACGGTGATCGGGAAGCTGAGCTCCTGTCCGGCGTACACGGTGTAGGGTCCGAGGGGCTCAATGGCGAGCTCGTCCGGTATCGCCTTTACCGTTACGTCGAAGCTCGTCTTTGCGGTACCCATGGAGCTTTTGCCTTCTATCTCGATCGTGAAGGTCTTTCCGACCTGATCCTTCGTCGGCGTCCATTTGACCGCGTAATCAACGTCGCCTGTCGACCAGTTGCCCTTCCTGGCCTCCAGCACGGCGCCCTCGGGCAGCCCCGAAGCGCTTACGGCGATATCTCCGTCCTCGGACTGAGCTCTGAGTATCCTGAGCGTGTATTCTTCCCCGACGTAAGCTTCGTCGGAGCCGAGAGCTATCACGACCGGCGCCGTGGGCGCGGGATCGACGAGCTCCCATCTGCCCGGATCGAAGGGACTGTCGTAATTCCTGGGATCGTCGGGATATATCCTTCTGATATACGCCCTTACGAAATCCTTCTCCTCGTCGGTCATTGAGGACGACAGTCTGTCAAAGGCCTGAACTACGGTATTGTATCTTTCCGCGTCCCTGTCGCCGTCCGGCAGGTTGTAAGAGTCGCTTATAAGCGTTCTCAGCTGTTCGTCCGTCACGCCTATGGAAGCGGTCCACTGTCTGTAGATCATTTCGAGGAATACGTCCTTCACCACGGACGTGTCGCCGAAGTAGTAAGGCAGACCCTCGTACATCCAGTACATGTCGAGCAGATACTTTCTCGTGGCCGCGCCGTAATCCTCGATGCCCTCGGTGCCGTAGTAGTACTTGCCGTTATAGGTCTGCGAATGCTTCCACATCTCGGCAAAGCCCATCATGCCCGTGAACACCTGCACGTTCCTGCCTCCGAAGAGGCCTGCGTCATAGGTCTTGCAGCCCCAGGGCATGGAAGCGTACCAATAGAAGGACGAGGGCTGGAAATTGCCCGTAACGAACATGGTGGAATACTGCGTCCACTTGTTTCTGTACGCCTCTCTGGAGTATATGGTCTCAAAGGGGTTGATGCCGTAGCTGTTGAGATTGTCCAGGTTGGAGCCGGGGCCCCACAGTATGGTGTTCTCATACGGTCCCCATGCCCATTCGCCGTTCCATTCGCCGTTCTGTCTCTGGGGGAGACCGTATTCGAAGTCGATAACGCCCAGCTTGCACAGCAGCGAGGTGCTGTAAACGGCCTCGATGGCGTCCTTGGAGCGGTCGAATTTCCAGAAATCATGGGATCCGAACTGATTTCTCGTATAAATGCTGTTGGAAAGGAAGTTGAACCAGATGCCCATGCCCTGATCCGTCAGCGGCAGGGAATTCATATTATAGCCCTGCTGTTTGAACAGATCGTCCACTTCCTTCATCGCCCTGGGCAGCGGCACCTCATGGGGCATGAACTCTGCCCAGCTCGCCACGGTATAGGGCAGCATGACGCGCTTCATGTCGTATTTGTCCCAAAGGGTCGATACGTCGATATCCTCCGCTGTAGGCGTCCTGTGGCCGGTCAGCGCGCCCCAGAAATCGTCGTCGGAATACAGCACGGGGTTGATCACTCCGGGCTCGAGGTCCAGCGGTCCCGGCTGCAGGAACGGCTCATCCTGTCCGTTGAATGGGCCGTCGTTGTTGTAGCGGAGGTACTCGAAAACCTTCTCGCCTATCTCCGGATCGGTCGCGGCCCCGACGAATTTCTTCACGCTGCCTATGACACGGGCGGAGTTGAAATCGGGATCGCCGAAATAGACCATGTCTCTTCCGCTCTCAGCATGGCAGATGGCGCATTTTTCCTCGAACATCGCCTTGCCTTCGGCAAGACGCTTCGCGGAATACGCGTCCGGCTCGAGATATTCCACGGGGACTTTTCCTCCGGAAATGACCGCGGACAGGCTCTCCGCCTCAATGACCGGCGCCGGCGTACCCGCCGGTGAAAGATTCCTGCCCTCGTTCGCCACGTGCGCCGCACACGAGATAAGCAGCAGAAGCATGAGCGAACACATTACCGCCTTGAAAACTCTTTTGCTCATCTTTTTTCTCATTCCTCCTCGCATCTATATTAAAAACGCTTTTTCCCGATGTAAATACAGATCGCCGACAGCAGCATCAGCCCGATCCCCGCCCACAGGAAGGATATCCATCTCGATACTATCGCCTTCAGCTGCAGTCCTCCGTCGTCCGCGAAGTTTTCCGCAATGAGGAAAAGATCCTCGCCCGCGGTACGGATCACCATGGGTTTTGAAGTATATATACCCTGCTTTTCGTCCAGCGTCATGCTTATTTCGCCGTCCGACTCTCTTCCCTTCCCTTCGTGGTGAAGAGCGAATATCCGGCTTACGGAATTGCCCTCTCGCTCCGTTTCGAACGAACGGTACTCCACGCTGTGTCCGGAAAGATAAAAATGGTCCCCCGGATCGAGAATGTACGTCAGCTCCGTTTTCATGCCTCTCGACCCTATCAGGCCTATCGCCGTCACGGTCAGAGCAAGATGCAGTATAAAAACGGCGAATACCGCTCCGCTTTTCAGAAATCTGCCGCTGTCGGCAACGAAGCCGAAGCACATCGCCGCGAGACAGGCCGCGTTCAGCGCCAGCAGCACTCTCGTAAAAGCGCCATATGCGGCGAAGCCCGGCATTAGCGCGAGCGCGGTCCCGACCGCAAGCGCGGCAAGAGAAACGACGGCCGCGCGCTTTTTCGGCAGTCTCGCCGCTGCAAAGCCCGCGCACATCATGACCATCAGCGCCGTGCCGCCCGTTCCGAACACCTTGTCATAGGTTTTTTCACCCACGTCCGCTTTTATCGGAAGCAGAGGCGAAAGCGTCATTGCACCTATGACGATCGCGCACAGTATCATCCACAGCGAAGGCAGATAACGGAAAAAGCTCCTTCCTTCCGCGCCTTTCTCCGTTTTTTTGCCGCGGCGTGATATTATGTAAACCGCAGCGAAGATCACCGCAGCAGCCGTAAGGACCAACGCGAAAAACAAAGTCGAGGAGCTGCGCCCGGTGTAAGCGTGTACGGAGTCTATCACGCCGCTGCGGGCAATGAAGGTCCCGAACAGTATCGAGAATACCGTCGCCGCAGAAAGGATAAACAGCGTCTTTCGGCCGACGGCGTTCTTCCCCCTCAGCGTATGCAGGTGGATATATGCCGAGCAAAGAAGCCACGTCACGAAAGCCGAGTTTTCGATCGCGTCCCAGCTCCAGTATCCGCCCCAGCCGAGCTCGTTATACGCCCATATCCCGCCGCTGACGATACCCAGGGTCAGCACTATCCAGCCCAGCAGGGAGAAACGTTCTCCCGTGCTCTTTTCGGCGCCGTCGGAATACACGAGCTCATACAGAGCGGCGGCAAACGCGACGAACAGCAGCGAATACGCGATCATCACCAGCGGCGGGTGAATGACCATGCCGGGGCTCTGCAGCGTGGGATTGAGGCCGAGTCCGTCGGTATTGGCTCCCGCGTATCTGAAAGGATCGTTTATGAACAGAATGAAAACCAGAAAAAGGAAGTTGACCGCGGTCACGGTGACCGACAGGCAGTTTGTAAAGCCACGGTTCTCCGCTTCCCCCCGGCGGGACAGCCGTATAAGCAGATAGATCACCGAGCCGCACAGCGCCCAGAGCATCATCGAGCCGGAGGACGAGGACCAGAAGGCCGATATCCTGTATATCAGGGGCAGCGTGCTGTCCGTGTTTCTGAAAACGTATTCCGCGGAATAATCTCCGCTTATCAGCAGAAACAGCAGCGCGGCCGACGCGGCGGCCATCGCGCCGCACGAGACCGCCGCGGCCATCGCGCCGAAGCGCCTGCGGCGGAAAATCACCATAGCGATCGGGCATAGTACCGCGGACACGAAAGAGATTATCAGCGCCGCAATTCCGACGTATCTCATATGACTTTTCTCACGTTCCGTCCGTTCATTTTATCATTCCGGAAATTTGTTGCCTATGCAGAATTTGATATATTAAAATAATACATCATTGTTCTCTGAATGTCAATACATAATGACCAGTTTTGTTCTTTTTCCATCGAGTCTTTTTGGTTAATTTCCCCTGTTTTTTCTCCTGAATTTACTGCTTGCAAACATGCTGTATGATTTGTTATCGTAATTGTGCGATCAATTCAAGGGAGTGTGATATAATGCTGAAAAAAATGATCGACCGCGTCGGAAGCATGTGCGACGCGGCCTATTTCATATTAAAGCTTTCTCTCGTCATGTCCTGCCCGCTCATGGCGGG
>DBWE01000142.1:6734-10899 GCA_002308315.1 Clostridiales bacterium UBA1246
CCGCCGCGGCGTACGCCGTGAGCGGAGGACTGACAGTTGACACCTACATAAGCTATCACATAGCGCGCGAGCTTTTCAGCCTCCCCGCCGCCATACTGTTTGTCGGAACGATCTCATCGGTATGCATCGAAGATATCGTCGGCCGCGGTTAGGCCCATGGTGTTCAGCGCGTCGAGCAGCGCGTCGGCGCCGAGTCTTTCCGGCAGGCCGAGTCTGCGGCAAAGCTCCGCGCGTGCGGCGGCGCTGCCGGGCTTTCCGTTCAGCCCAAGGCTGTACATGTCCCATCGGCTTATCCCGCCCCTTTTCGTGTCCTCCCCGCCGATCACCGTCGCCCCGGCGCGGACGAGGCACTGCCTCAGCACTTCTCCGTCCATGCCCTCCACTCCGAGCTTTCCTTCCTTCGAAGCGGTCTTTTTCCGTCTCTCCCTGCCGTATACGTCGGGGATATACGCGTGCTTCAGTTTGTCCGCGGCAATACAGCCCCTGATCCTGTTCCTTATGGTAAAGCCCGCCCCGTCGCTGTCAGTGAGCACGATCAGCCCGACGCGGTCGGCATAGAATTTCAGCAGCTTTACCGTTTCCTCACTGCTGAATATCCCGAAGCCGCAAGTTTCGAGTATCACGGCGTCCACGACCTGGCTGAGAGTATTTTTGTCGTAGCGTCCCTCTACGACTATCGCCTCGCGTATTCTGAGTTTTTCAGGCATATTCCCGCTTCTCCCCGCCCGCCATCTCAAGGAACAGACTTATGAGCAGCTCCTCCGGATCGCCTCCGGAGCTTTTTATTTTCAGATCCGTCTCGGCGCACAGGCGCAGTATCCTTCTGTACCAGCCCTCCGGGAAGGACGAGCAGTTTTTTCCGAGTATTCTGGCGTGATAATCGCTGCGCAGCCCCAGACGGTCTTTGATCTCTCCGACGTCTCCTCCCGCTTTTTTGATCACGTAAGCGCAGTAGAGCCTGCGCACCTGGCTGCCTATCAGGGCAAGAAGCATGATCGGCTCCTCGCTGAGGCGGAAAAGACGGCTCATGACTTCGGCGGCCTTGTCGTAGTTCCGGACAGACAGCTCGTTCGTCAGCTCATAGGCCACCGCGTCCACCGTCGGCGAGGCTGCGGCGTCTATATCGGCCTTTGTCACGGTTTTGCCGGCGGCGTAAAGGGCGACCTTGCTTATCTCGTTATTCAGCGTGTCCATAAGCTCTCCGCAGAGGAAGATCATGTATTTCGCGTCCTCGCGGGATATGCTTTTTCCGTAGTGCTCAAAATGCTTTTCCACCCAGCGCACGAGGGCGCCGGGCTCCTGCGCGGGCATGTTCACCTCCGCGGCCCTGTCCTTAATCAACGCGTAAAGCTTTTTGCGTTTATCCGGCTTATACTCGACAAGATCGAACACGAAAACGAGGCAGCAGTATTCCGGCACCGACGCCAGCATTTCCTCCAGCTTTGCCGCGTCTTCGCCCGAGGCCTTGAAAAGGTCGAAGTCGCGCACTTCCACGAAGCTGCGCTCGGCAAACGACGGGAAGGAGTCTATCGCCTCGGCAAGCTCGTCCGCGGAAAGGCTCCTGCCGTCGAAACGGCGCAGGTTGAAGGGATCGTCGTCCGCCCCGAGCACGCTCTTGCGGAGAAGCGCAAGGTAATGCTCCCTGAGATATCCTTCCACTCCGTAAAGGATATAAAAATTGCCGATCTCTCCGTTTTTCAGCTGTCTTTTAAGTTCGTTGATATCGATCTCGCTCATCTTCTCCGCCTTCCGTAGGTCAAAATGACGTCTCCCTCTTCATCCGTGCGCAGGCATGTGGCGCCCGCCCGCTCTATCCGCTCCAGCGTTTTGTCCGCCGGGTGTCCGTAATAGTTTCTGCCCGCCGATATCACCACGATCTCCGGCCTGACGGCCTCAAGCAGCTCCCGGGAGGTCGAGCCCGCCGAGCCGTGATGTCCCGCGACCAGTATCTCCGCGTCCGGAAGCTCCTCTTTCTCCATCAGAAGCAATTCGGTCTCTCTGCCGATATCTCCGGTGACGAGCACGTCGGTATCCCCCGCCGAGCACAGCACGGTAAGGCCCCATTCGTTATCCTCCGTGGTCCCCGCGGGCCGCATTACTCTGAAGCGGGCCGCCCCGCCGTCAAACTCCTCGTCGCTCGTCAAAACATAGAATATCGGCGTGCCGTTTTCCGCCGCGGCGCCGACGGTCTCTCTGTTTTCCTCGCAGGCATAGATCTTTTTGACCTTCTTTCGTCTCATCAGCTCCGCGACCCCGTTGATATGGTCGGAATGCATATGAGTCAGTACAAGGCAGTCCACCTGTCTTTTGCCCATTGAGTCGAGATAGTCCGCTGCAACGTCTCCCGCGTTTTCCTTAAGGCTTCCGCCGCAGTCTACCATGACGACATATCCCTTCGACGAGAGCACGACGCACTGTCCCTGACCTACGTCGAGCGCCGCGAAGCGCAGCTCCGCGCTGTTCGCGGAGTGCCATTCCAAAGCGATCGCCGCCGCGGCTCCGGCGACGAAAACGGAAGCGAAGATCATCGCCTTGTGCCGGCGCCCGCGGTCAGAAAGCAGCCACAGCAGCACGAGATAGACCAGCGCAAGCCATATCTTAACGTACACGCTGCCTCCGGATACCGAGGCGAAGGGCAGCCTGCCCGTCAGCTCCGCTGCCGAACGTATGTACAGCGCCCCGAGACGGACGATGAACGCTGCCGGACGCGCAAGAGGGGCGAATACGAAAAACAGCGCCGCGGACAGCATGCCAAGGGAAAAGCAGAGCGTGACCGCCCACATGGTCAGCAGGTTCGTTATCGGCGCGACTACGGATATGCTGCCGAAATACAGCACCGTAAGCGGCGTGGTGAAAACCATCGCTCCCGCCGTGACGGCAAGGGTCGGCCCGATGTATTTCACTTTGATCACGTTGAAGCGGTTATAAAACAGGATTATTCCCAGCGTCGAAGCGAAGGAGAGCTGAAGCCCGGTATTTTTAATGCTGTGCGGGTTTGCCGCCGTTATCAGCATCAGCGCCAGCATAAGCGCGGTGCGGCTGTCGTATTCCTTCCGCGTCATCGCGGCGAGGCACAGCATCAGCTGCATGACGCCCGCTCTGACCACGGACATCCTGAAGCCGGTCACCGCCATGAACAGCACTATGACCGGCACGCACGCGGCCGCGGCGCCCCTGCGTCTGCCGAGCAGGAAAAACACGAGTCCGGTCAGTATGCTCAGATGCATGCCCGATACCGCCACACAGTGCGCGATGCCGGAGCGCTTCATCATCGAGTAATCGTAGCCGTCTTCCTCGAGCGCGGTTCTGTCCCCGGTAAGCAGCGCGGTCATAAACGGCCCGCTGCCGTCCGGATAAAGCTCCGACAAAGCCTCGGAAAGCGCCCTTCTTATGCTCAGCGGCAGAGTATCCGTTATGCGCCCGCGTTTTCCGGTCGGCTCCGCGTCTCCGCGCACGTCGGCCGTCAGCGGTATGCCGAGGGACATGAGATAATCGTTTTTCTCCGCCATGCGGAAACGCGCCGTGAAGCTCACTGTCTCTCCGGGAGGCGGAAGCGAGTCCGGCTCCGCGCCGCGGAAATACGCCATGCACCTGCCGTATTCGGTCCGCACTTCCATTCTCGCGCCGTTCCTCGTCTCCTCGGCATTTTCGAGCACGAACGCTTCCACTTTCGTATCCTCCGTGCGCGAGGCAAGCTCCCGCGCGTCGGCGAGAAAAAGAGCGTCCCAGACGAAGCTCCAGACAAAGCCGGCGCACAGGCCGACGCCTGCCGCGCATACTCTCCCGTCTTTTTTCAGCGCGGCGGCGATCAGCAGCAGCGCGGATATCCCGGCGCTTACGAGCTGCCATACGCCGCCGATGAGGTACTGCGAAGCGCATACTGCCGCCGTAAAGAAACATGCGGTCAATGCAAGCTTTCTCACGGCGGCAGCTCCTGTATATGATATCGGTATCAGTCTCAGCCCGGAGGCCAGGTCATGTCACGGCCGGAAAGGACGTGGAAGTGCAGATGGTTCACGCTCTGTCCCGCTCTTTCACCGCAGTTGGATACGAGCCTGAAGCCGTCAAGGCCCATTTCCCGCGCCAGCTTTGCCGCGACCTCGAGGCAGCGCGCGGCGGCGGCGGAGTTTTCGGCGCTGATCTCCGCGGCCGAGGCTATGTGCGC
>DBWE01000142.1:10911-11045 GCA_002308315.1 Clostridiales bacterium UBA1246
CTGGGTATGACGAGGAAGTGCACGGGCGCCTGGGGATCTATGTCCTTAAAGGCGTATACCAGCTCGTCCTCGTACAGGCACTCGGACGGTATCTCGCCCGCCGCTATTTTGCAGAAAAGGCAATCGCTCATGAT
>DBWE01000142.1:11107-11297 GCA_002308315.1 Clostridiales bacterium UBA1246
TCGTCTATGCGGGAAACGTCCTTGCCCCCGCCCATGGCGGTATCCGGCTTTCCTCCGCCGCTGCCTCCGGTCATGGCGGTTATGCTCTTTATGATGCTGCCCGCCTTGACTCCGGCGGCGACGGCCCCCTTTCCGCAGACGGCGAGGAAGGTCAGCTTGCCCTCTCCCACCGCCGCGAGGACGGCGGCAA
>DBWE01000142.1:11334-13181 GCA_002308315.1 Clostridiales bacterium UBA1246
GCGCCCTCCAGCTTCGCGCTTATCACGTTGACCGCGCCGATCTTTTCGGCTCCGGCAATGAGTCTGTCGGCCTCGGCGCCGAGGAGCTTTCCGTTCAGCTTATCTATGGTGCGCCGCATATCGCGCATTTCGTTCATGTACTGCTCGGCTTTGGCCTTCAGCTCTCCGCTGTTGGTCTTGAGTATATCCGCGACCTCCTTGTTGAGCTCGCGGCTCCTGATCGCGTCGTCAAGAGCGCTGCGGCCCACGGCCGCCTCGATGCGTCTGACGCCGGCTGCCACGGAGAATTCCGAAACCGTGCGGTACGAGCCGATCCTGGCAGTATTGGAAAGATGCGTACCGCCGCACAGCTCCTTCGACCAGTCGCCCATCGTGACCACGCGCACCGTCTCGCCGTATTTTTCTCCGAACAGCGCCATGGCGCCTTCTTTTTTTGCCTCGGCTATGGGCATCTCCCTGACCGTTACGGGCAGGTCGGCAAGTATCTGCTCGTTTACGAGCCTGTCTATTTCCCTGAGCTCCTCGGGAGTGATCGCGGCAAAATGGGTAAAGTCGAACCTTACCGTGTCCGGCGTAACGAGCGAGCCTGCCTGCTCCACATGCTCTCCCAGCACCTTTCTCAGTGCGCTCTGGAGCAGATGCGTGCAGCTGTGCGCTCTCATGATCGCCCTGCGTCTGTCCGCGTCTATCTCGGCGCTCACCTTTTCCTCCGCGCGGAAGCTTCCCTTCACCACGCGGCCGGTATGCAGATATTTATTGTCCTTGGATCTGCGTACGTCGCTCACCTCGAACACGCTGTCTCCGGCGCTTATCACGCCCGTGTCGGCCGTCTGCCCGCCCATCTCCGCGTAGAACGGAGTACGGTCGAGCACGATAACGCCCTCGCTGCCTTCGTTTATCTCTCCGACGGCCTCATTATCGGAGGCTATGGCCCAGATAACGCAGCCGTCCTCCTTAAAGCTGTCGTAACCCGTGAACTTCGTTTCCAGCTCCTTCGGCAGTCCCAGGTCCATTCCGGCCCAGCCGAAGTCGCCCAAGGCGGCGGTGGCTGCCCGGGCTCTCTCCCTCTGCTCGCTCATGAGCGCGTCAAAGCCCTCTCTGTCGGCGCTCATTCCCTGCTCGGCAAGTATCTCCTCCGTCAGGTCTATGGGGAAGCCGTAGGTATCGTTCAGCTTGAAGCAGTCCTCGCCGGGCAGGACGGTCCTGCCGTCGGTCTTCATGGCGTCTATATATCCGCCCAGCAGCTTCATGCCGGTATCCACCGTCTGATTGAAGCGATCCTCCTCGGCCTTGATGACCTTTTCGATATATCCCGCCTTTTCCTCCAGCTCGGGATAAGCCTCCCGGCTTTCGCGTATCACCGTGCGGCAGACCTCATGGAGGAAGGGCCTGTCCGTGCCGAGAAGCCGCCCGTGTCTCGCGGCGCGGCGAAGCAGGCGGCGGAGCACGTAGCCCCTGCCCTCGTTCGAGGGCAGTATGCCGTCGCTTATCATCATGGTGGTAGAGCGGATATGGTCGGTTATCACGCGCAGGGAAACGTCCGTTTTTTCACTCTGCCCGTACACGGCTCCGGTTATCTCGGATACGTGCTTTGTGATGTTCATGACCGTATCCACGTCAAAAAGGCTGTCCACTCCCTGCATGATGCAGGCAAGGCGCTCCAGGCCCATGCCGGTGTCTATGTTCTTGTAGGGCAGCTCGGTATAATTGCCGTTTCCGTCGTTATTGAACTGGGTGAATACCAGGTTCCAGAATTCCACGTAGCGGTCGCAGTCGCAGCCCGGGGCACAGTCCGGTTTTCCGCAGCCGTATTTTTCTCCCCGGTCGAAATATATCTCCGAGCAGGG
>DBWE01000096.1:0-361 GCA_002308315.1 Clostridiales bacterium UBA1246
ACGGCGGGGAGATGAAGGACGTGGTGATACGTACCGTTTTTCTCGACGGAGAGCTGCGCGAAAGGGAATACAAGGGAGAAGAGCACCTTTTCGGGTACAGGACGAGCGCATTCGGGGAGGACGACGTCATACTCGGGACCGAAATGCGCCTGCATACGGCGGACCCGGCCGGGATACGCGAAAAAATGGAAGAGCTCATGGCCCGCAGGAAAAGCTCGCAGCCCATTGAGCTGCCCAGCGCGGGCAGCGCGTTCAAAAGACCCGAAAACGGCTACGCGGCGGAGCTGATAGACCGCTGCGGACTCAAGGGCTTTGCCGTGGGAGGAGCGGGAGTATCGGAAAAGCACGCGGGCTTCATCGT
>DBWE01000096.1:404-537 GCA_002308315.1 Clostridiales bacterium UBA1246
TACGGGCGCACGGGCGTTATGCTGTGTCCGGAGATAAAGATAATAGACGGCTGACGGGGAGGGCTGCGGCAGTGGAATTCGTTGTGATAACCGGCATGTCGGGAGCAGGCAAAAGCCAGGCGGCGTCCATACT
>DBWE01000096.1:571-742 GCA_002308315.1 Clostridiales bacterium UBA1246
GAGGATATGGGTTACTACTGTGTGGACAATATGCCGGCCGAGCTGATGCCGCGCTTTGCGGAGATATGCATGGCCGCCGAGGGAAGGTACGACAAGGTCGCGCTGGTCAGCGATATACGCGGCAACGTGAGCTTTGACGGACTTTTCGGGGCGATATACGAGATACGCGCC
>DBWE01000096.1:778-1840 GCA_002308315.1 Clostridiales bacterium UBA1246
TAGTCAACCGCTATAAGGAGACGCGGCACAAGCACCCTCTCGATGCCGGAGACGGAGCGGTAAGCGAAGCGGTAAAAAGAGAGCGGAAGCTGCTGGAGCCGCTGAGGGACAAGGCGGACGTGATAATCGACACGACCGGCTGCAGCCTTTCCGCACTGAGAAGAAAGATCAAGGAGCATTTCTCCGGAGAGGACGGCGGCGAGGGCATTTACGTGAGCGTGACGGCCTTCGGGTATAAAAACGGGGTGCCGTCCGATGCGGATATAGTGCTGGATATGCGCTTTCTGCCCAATCCATTCTACGTGGACGANNCTGAAAAACCTGACCGGGATGGACGAAAAGGTAGACAGCTACATTTTTTCCTTTCCGAAGGCGGAGAGCGCGTTGAGGAAGATAGAGGAGCTGCTGAAATTCCTGCTGCCTCAGTATGCGGAGGAAGGGAAGCGCAGCCTCTCGGTGGCCTTCGGCTGCACCGGCGGCAGGCACCGCTCGGTGGCCGTGGCAAAACGGACGGCGGAATATTTGCGCTCGCTCGGTTATCAGGCCGACTGCGTATACAGAGAATTGTGGTAAGGATATGTCTTTTTCATCGGATACAAAAAGCGAACTGTGCAAAGCGCCCATGCAAAAAAGCTGCTGCGCTCTTGCCGAGCTGTACGGGATACTGCTTTACTGCCGCAGCTTTACGCCCGCGGAGGTAAGGATAATCACGGAGCACAGGCCCTTCGCGTCGCGGGCGGAGAAGCTGCTGAAAAAGGCGGCGGGCTTCGGCTTTGACAGCCGCCCGGCCGACGACGCGCCGGGCAAGCGCACCCTCGTGCTGACCGAGCCCGGCAAGCTGCGCAGACTCAGCGAAATGTTCGGCTACGACAGCCTGCGCAGCGTGGCCCACCATATAGATCTCGGAGTTCTGGAAGAGGAATGCTGCAGAGCCTCCTTCATCCGCGGCGCGTTTCTCGCCGGGGGCTCCGTGACGGCGCCGAGCAAGGGCTATCACTTCGAGCTTATAACAGGGCATTACAGCGTGTCGCGCGAGGTGTGCGCGATACTGCGCGAAATGGG
>DBWE01000096.1:1860-3835 GCA_002308315.1 Clostridiales bacterium UBA1246
ACCTACTTCAAGCAGAGCGAGGCCATAGAGGATATCCTCACCACCATAGGCGCGCCCCTCGCGGCAATGGAGATAATGGGCGCGAAGGTGGAAAAGGAGATATCGAACAGAGTGAACAGACGCCTCAACTGCGACGAGGCCAACCTCGAAAAAACGGTGAACGCCTCCCAGCAGCAGCTCAGAGCGATAGCGGCGCTCGAAAGAGCCGGGGAGCTGGACGGGCTTTCGGACAAGCTCAGGGAGGCCGCCGTGCTGCGCAGGGACAATCCCGAGCTTACGCTGCAGCAGCTTGCGGCGCTGGCCGACCCGCCGGTGACAAAGTCCTGCTTCAATCACAGAATAAGAAAAATAACGGAGCTTGCGGAAAAATATGCTGAAAAACATTAAGAAAAACAAAAAATACGGGTACGTGGTGACGGCGCTTCTGTGCCTGGGCATAGCTACGCCGAACTTCTGCCAGTATCAGGTGTCGAGCCTGGCGGCGAGACTGATGGAGGAAATGCAGCTGTCGGAGAGCGCGTTCAGCTCCATAGCCACGGCGCCGCTGTTTATGGGTATTTTCCTGGGCTTTACCTCCGGCATGCTTACAGACCGCTTCGGCATCAAAATGCTGCTTATCAGCGTGGCGGTCACTACCCTTGGCGTATGTCTGAGGACGGTGGCCGGAGGATACGCGGCCATGTACATATCCATGATGATGATGGGCTTCAGCGCCTCCTTCGTCAATTCGACCACGCCGAAGATCATGGGCGGGTGGTTCGAGCCGTCGAAGGTCACTATAATGACCGGCGTGGTACTCGCCGCCTCCGGCATCGCCATGGCGCTGGGCAGCGGCACGGCCGTACTGTTCGACACCACGAGGGGGGCTTTCGTCTTTGCCGCCGTTTGCGCCGCGGCGGTGCTTGCGCTGTGGTGCGTGTTCATGCCCTCGGGCATAGGCGGAGAGAATATGCGGGACAGCGGTGAAAAGGCCTCGTTCAGGGAAAGCGTTTCCGTGGTTTTGAAAAGCAGGAAGGTATGGGTATGCGCGCTGTGCGCCTTCAGCATGGTCGCCTGCTCAACGGGCTGCAATATATTCACGCCCCAGGCGCTGATGTCCCGGGGCATGTCCGAAAAGTCGGCGGGGCTGATGAGCATGGCCATAAGCGCGGGAAACATGCTTGCGGGGCTCGGTACCCCGATCGTCATCAAATACCTGGGCGGCACGAAAAAGCGCCTGCGTCTGATGATGCTGGCGTATACCGTGCTTGCGGTGGCGCTTACCGCCCTGGCCTGGAGAGCACCCGAAGGGATAGTCCTGGCGCTGTGCCTGTTCGGCTGCGGTTACTTTGTGATGGGCTTTGCCGGGTTCATCCTTACCCTGCCGATGTACCTGCCCGAGGTGGGGAAACGTTATTCGGCCACGGGCAGCGGCCTCGTGCTGACAGTGCAGCTGATAGGGGCCGTGGTAGTGCCGACGTATATCGCCGCTCCCATCGCGGGCAGCAATTTCAGACTGCTGTATTATATCTTCGCCCTCTTCGTTCTGCTGTTCGGGATCTTTTCCCGCTTTGTGCCGCTGGACGATTATTTCAGAAAGCAGGAAGTCTGAAAACGGTCTCGGGCCTGTAAGAAGAATAAATACATCTGAATTTATGAAAAACGACAAGTATATGATCAGGAGAGCGGGAACCGAAGACGCCGAAGCGCTTGCGGATCGGGCGATCCAAATGTGGACGGATCACGTTGCGGAGGATCTGACGGAGGAGTTTCGCCGGGCGGCAGCGGATGACGACGCCGTCTGCTTTATCAAATCCGCTGACGATAAGCCGATCGCTTTCGCGCAGTGTCGGCTGCGCCGCGATTACGTTGAAGGGACCGGGAGCTCGCCTCGGATATCTTGAAGGCATTTTCGTCTCGGAAGGATATCGGAAACAGGGCTTTGCCGCAGAGCTGCTTTCAGAATGCGGGAAATGGGCAAAAGAAAAAGGCTGTA
>DBWE01000066.1:0-2935 GCA_002308315.1 Clostridiales bacterium UBA1246
GGCGGCGGCGTGCAGACGCCCGGCTTCATGGGTCACGGCAAGCACTTCATTGCCTCCAAGAAGTTCATGGCGGCCGACGGCGGCGTGGCCCGCATCGTGTGGATGCCCAAGGCACTCAAGGATACCGTGGGCGAAAAGCTGAACAAGACGGCGAAAGAGCTTTACGGTATCGATAACTTCGTCGATATGATCGGCGACGAGACCGTCACGGACGATCCCTCCGTATTGCTCGAGTGGCTCGGCGAAAAAGGACATCCCGTTCTTGAACTGGAGCCCCTCATGTAAAACAGGCTCGGCGTTCTTAATACGGCAGCACAAAATACCGCTTCGGGAAAAATCCCGAAGCGGTATCGTTTATCGCTCTTTTGCCGGTCTGTCTTACAGCTCGGACGCGTGCTTCTCCTGTATCTCGGGATGAGCCGAGAGCATGGGCTCCAGGCGTTCGCCCTTGATATTCCTTCTGATATAGTTCTTCGTAATTTTCACCACTGTCGGGCAAAGGGCGATCACGCCTATGAGGTTGGGCAGCGCCATAAGTCCGTTGAAGGTATCGGAGATATCCCAGGCCAGCGCAAGATCCATCGTTGCGCCGACGAATATGAAGAGAACGAAAATAACTTTATAAACGATGGTCGATTTGGTGCCGAAGAGGAACTCCCATGCCTTGGTGCCGTAGTAGTTCCAGCCGAGAACGGTCGAGAACGCGAACAGCAGTATCGCGATCGCAATGAAATATCCGCCTATGCTGCCGAAGGAGTTTTTGAATACCTCGCTGACAAGAGCGTTTTTGTCCGCAACGTCCGCGACACCGGTCGTAAGGTCGACACAGCCGGAGGTCAGGATAGACAGGGCGGTCAGGGTGCAGACGATGATCGTATCCATAAAGACCTCAAAAATACCCCACATTCCCTGACGAACGGGCTCTTTGACGTTGGAAGCCGAATGTACCATAACGGAGGAGCCGAGGCCGGCTTCGTTGGAGAACACTCCGCGTTTGAAGCCCATGGTTATGACTTCCGCGAAAACGTAGCCCGCCGCGCCGCCGGCGACCGCCTTGATGCCGAAGATGCTCGAGAATATGGCGCCGAAGGCCGCGCCGACACGGCTTGCGTTCATTATGATGACCGCAACGGTACCGATGATGTAAAGCACCACCATGAAGGGCACTATCTTCTCCGTGACCGCAGCTATCCTCTTGATGCCGCCGACGACCACAAGGCCGGTAAGTATCATGAGCAGTATTCCGGTGACCCAGCCGGGGATAGCGAATACGTTCTGAAGGTTAGCGGATATATTGCCGATCTGGCTCGCGTTGCCTATTCCGAAAGACGCCAAAACGGCGAAGATCGAGAAAAGTATCGCAAGGACCTTGCCGATGTGCTTAAAGCCCCTGTATCCGCCCAGGCCGTCGCGCAGATAATACATCGCGCCGCCGGTCCATTCGCCCTTGGAATTCTTGCGGCGATAGAAAATGCCGAGTACGTTTTCGGAATAGTTGGTCATCATCCCGAAGAATGCCGCGACCCACATCCAGAAAACCGCGCCCGGGCCGCCGAGGATTATCGCGCCCGCGACGCCGGCGATATTGCCCACGCCGACCGTGGCGGCCAGCGCCGTGCAGAGCGCCTGGAACTGTGAAACGGTGCCCTTCTCATCAACATGGGCATTGATCTCCTTCTTGAAGATGCTGCCCAGCGTGTGCTTCAGCCAATAACCGATATGGCTTATCTGAAACACCTTGGTCAGTATGGTCATCAATACGCCTGTCAAAATAAGCAGCGACAGGACCGGGACGCCCCATACAAAGCCGTTGATCGCGTTATTTACTTTTGTTACGACGGCTTCAAGATTTTCCATTTTTTTCTCCCCATCCAGATCAGATTTTTTATAACAGCGCCGAAAACCGGGTTTATATCGGCAGTCGGCACGGTCAGACAAAAAACTATCGGGAGAGCCGACAGTGCTCTCCCGATAAATACAAAAAGACTATTCCCGTTAAAGGAATGCGCTATCTGTCCTTTTGCCTGAGAGATTAAAGAACGCTGCGGCGTTCTCTTGCACCTTCGGCCCCCGGAACCGTGTCCGGGCTTCTCCAGATCTCCGTCGGCCTGCGGTCCTGCCCCGCGCGCGGGGCGCCTGAGAGTTTTACTCCTTCGGCAGGGCTTCATATCCCGTTTTCCTGCAGACGTCATACGGCCTTCTATTTACTTATTTATTATTTTACTACGCTGAATTGACGATTTCAAGAGATAAATATCATTTTTTGAAAAAATCCGCCGCCCGATCGTTCGGGCGGCGGACAATTATGCGGATTTTTTATATGCGGGAGATCACTCCGCCTCGTCGAGCTTAGCGTTCTCGATGATCTTGGCCTGGGTCGCGGGCGGAGTCTCCTCATAACGCACGAACTTGAAGCTGAACGAGCCTCTGCTCTGCGTCATGGAACGAAGATCTATCGCATAGGAGCCCATCTCGGCCATGGGAACCTCGGCCTCTATCTCCTGACGGCCCTGGCTCATCGGGTTCATGCCCATTACTCTGCCGCGGCGCTTGTTGAGGTCGCCGATAACGTCGCCCATGTAGCTGTCGGGAACGATGACCTTAAGGGTGCCGATGGGCTCGAGTATGACGGGGCTTGCCTGGGGCAGACCGGCCTTATATGCCAGGTTCGCGGCAGTTTTGAAGGCCATTTCCGAAGAGTCGACGTCGTGATACGAGCCGTCGACGAGCGTAGCTTTGAGGAAAACGACGGGATATCCGGCAAGAACGCCCTTGACCATGCTCTCTCTCAGGCCCTTCTCGACCGCGGGGAAATACTGCTTCGGTACGCTGCCGCCGAATATCTTCTCTTCAAAGATCAGATCCTCGGTATCGCCGGGCTCGAACTCGATCCAGACGTCGCCGAACTGGCCGTGTCCGCCGGACTGCTTCTTGT
>DBWE01000066.1:3021-10473 GCA_002308315.1 Clostridiales bacterium UBA1246
ACGTCCAGATGGATATCGCCCGCGCCGGAAAGCACCATCTGATGAGTTTCCGCGTTGTTTTCCACGGTAAAGGTAAGATCCTCTTCTCCGAGTCTTACGAGGCCGTTGGCTATCTTGTCCTCCTGTCCCTTGACCTTGGGCGAGATCGCCATGGAATAGCAGGGCTCGGGGAACTCTATTCCCTCGAGCGTTACAACGTTCTTGGGATCGCAGAGAGTATCGCCGGTCTTGGTCTCGTTGAGCTTGCTCACCGCGCCGATATCGCCGCAGGAAATGCTCTTGACCTCGATATTCTTCTTGCCCATCATGTTGTAGATATGGCCCATCTTCTCGCTGCCGCCGGTGCGGCTGTTGGTTAGGGTCATGTCGGCGTCGAGCTTGCCGCGTACGACCTTGAAGAAGCTGAATTTGCCGTACTGGTCGGACAGAGTCTTGAACACAAGCAGACATACGGGACCGTTCTCGTCCGCGGCGATCTCTGCCGTTTCGTCCCCGGCGGAGGCTATCTCATGGTGAGCGTCGGCGGGGGACGGGAGCAGGTTGACTATTGCGTTGAGCAGCACCTCGGTGCCGATGCCGGTGAAAGCGCTGCCGCAAAGCACGGGAACTATCGAAGCGTCCTTTACGCCGCTCTTAAGGCCGGCGAAAAGCTCCTCTTCGGTGAAGGGCTCTCCGGCAAAGTACTTTTCCATAAGCTCCTCGCTGGTTTCTGCGACGGCCTCGGCAAGAACGGTATGCATTTCGTCGAGAGTATCGGTCATGAAAGCGGGAATGTCGACCTCGACCCTCTTGCCCTTTTCCATTTTGTACGCCTTACGGAGCATAACGTCCACAACGCCGGTGACCTTCTCGTTTTCGATAATGGGTACCGCCACAGGGCATACGGTATGGCCGAATTTCTCTCTGAGAGCATTATAGGTCTCGTCAAAGCTGCCGTTGTCCTCGTCCAGCTTGGAGATATAGAAGAGCTTGGGGAGCTTCTTCTCCTCAAGATAATCCCAGGATTTCTCAACGCCGACGGAAACGCCGCCCTTCGCGGGGCAGACGATGATGCCCGCGTCGGATACTCTGATAGCCTGCTTGACCTCTCCCGCGAAATCGAAGTAACCGGGAGTGTCGAGAATGTTGATCTTTACGCCCTTATATTCGGTAAAAGCCGTAGCGGTGGAAATACTGATAGCGCGTTTGATCTCCTCCGCGTCATAGTCACATACGGTGTTTCCTTCCGCCACTTTGCCCAACCTGTCCGTTGAGCCGGTCAGGAACAAAATGCTTTCCGCGAGGCTGGTCTTGCCTGCGCTGCCGTGGCCGAGCAAACATACGTTGCGGATCTTATCTGTCATAATTGTACCCTCTCCTTAAAATGTAAATGCATACTGAATAAGATAATACACTACCCCATGGGATTTTACAAGCTTTTTTCGCGTGATGGCTCAAAGAATGCTTCTCAGAAGCCCGCTCAGGAGCTTTCCCCGCATATCAGGGCCGAAGCGAGCGCCCAGAGCAGGAGGTAGATCAGCACGTTGAATACCGAAGCCGACGAAAAGGCGCCTCTCGCGCAGGCGAAAAACACCGTGAGCATACCGACAGACGAGCTCACGACCGTAAGAAGAAGCATTCGCCTGACGGATCTTATCAGTCTTTTGCCGCCCTTGAGGACCTCGGTATAGTTATTGAGCCCTTCCCTGCTCATCAGCGCGCACGCCGGGAGCTGTTCCTCGGCGTCCCGGTCGGAGGACAGGCTGTACCTGTCGGAAAACGAAAGAAGGTCTATCTCTCCCGCGTCGGCGCCGTACTTGCTTTTCAGCATGGCAGGCGTGATATTGAAATCACGAAGCGCAAAAAGCGGTCTGATATGCGTTTTTTTAAGAGAATCCAGTGAGTTTCGGACAGCGGCAGACGGGTTATAATTGATTATGAAAACTCCGGACAGCTCACTGTTCACTGCGGAATATACGGCTCCGGGGACGTCGATATTGTCGGGAACACGTATGCTCATAAGCTTCATAAACGCTCCCGAGCCCACAAGAACGCGGTCCCCTCCTATTACGGCGCCTATGCCTCCGCCCTCGTGGCACGAAAACTCATCCACTCTGTACAGCGGCGCGGCATATTCGCGAAGAAGCTCGCCGAACAGCCTCGACAGTCCGGAGCCGGATGCGATTATGAGACTGCCGGTATAAGAGATTATCTTGTCCACGGGCGCTCCGTACAGCACCTTGACTCCGTTCAGAGAAACCGTATTTTCCGGGAAAAGATCGGTGTCCTTGATTATTATTCCGCTTGCGGAATCGATCTCCTCCGCGCCGCTCCAGCCTGCGATCACGGCGCCGTAATCGGCCAGCCGCCTTGCGATCGACGCAAAGGGGCCCGAAAAAGCCGAGGAGACCGTCAGTGAAGCGGAAACCGTGCTTATTGCGGCAAGGCAGTGCAGGAAGCGGTTCCCTCCGCTCAATACGGAGGCAAACACGGCAAGCACAACGGCGCCGACAGTGGCCAGCGGAAAAAACACCGCTCCGACTTTTTCGTACAGACCGGGCGAAAAGAGCTTCGGCAAAAATCCGGCTGATGTGCCGAGACTTTTTGAAAGCACCGTACCTTCTTCGATGCGTTCGCCGTCCGCGGCAACGACCGTGGGAATTTTAGCGGCCTTCATCATACGAAGCGAGGTCTTATAGCCCGAACGCTTCAGTCTCTCCCCGCGCAGCGAAAACGCTGCGGAAAGCGCCGCGGCCGCGCAGAACGGCAGTCCGAGCTCCTCGGCCGCCCCGGCCCACACGGCGGCCGCGTCGGCAAGCGCGGCAAGGCACGCGAGAGTAACGAGAGTATCGCTTCTCGGCTTTAAGCGTATCGCGCCGCTTATTCCTCTCAGGATCACGTCGAAGCACAGCAGCATCACAGCTGCCAAAGCGCAGAGCATGACAAGCACCGTGACTTTTCCCTGCATTATCCCGGAATGTGCGCTTATTCTCCCGTGCGCAAGCATGATGGCCGCCATGATAAAGCTTATTACCATCGCCGGAAGCTCGCGTCGGCGCATTCCGGCCGTTCCGGAGGCGTATCTGCGCATAGCCTCCGCCCAGGTCAACTCGCGGCGAGGCTTTTTCTCCCCTGCCCCGTCTTCACCCGCGAGACGCGTATCCTCATCGGGGATATCGTCGGAGCTTTTTCTGCGGCGGCTCCTGCTGCGGGTTATTGCGGCCTCGGCCTTCTGAGCGCTTTTGCGGACGAATTCCGCTCCGGCGTAGATCTCGTTATCGAAGTACTCTTCCTCTTCCTCTTCCGGCTGCGGCACACCGCCGTCCTCATCGGCGGTCCCGTCTCCTGCGGCGGAGTTTTCTTCCTGCCCCGTCTCCTCTTCCGGCTGTTCGGCGTCATCCCCTTCTTCCGGGACCGCGTCTGCGGCGGAAAGACTCCCGTCGGGCTCATGTTCTTCCACGGCTTCGGTATCCGCGATATCCGTATCGACGCCGGGCGTCTCCCCGGTATCCCCGGTCTCTCCCGCGTCCCGGCCGCGCCCGTCCTCATCCTCCGTCAGCTCAAGATCGACGCTCTGCCTCATCTCGTTGATGATCGCCTGCGCCCTTTCCTCCAGCTGTTCCTTGGAAAGCCGCTTTTCGTTGTTGATGAACGCTTCGCTCTTATACTCGGAAAGGATGGCCTCGAGGGTATAGTTTTCCGGCGCGGAAACGTCCGTATTATTTAATTTTTCGCGCCGATCCGACATATGTAATCCTCACAAGGTTTTTTATTGCTCAGGGAGACGCTGGCGTACGGCTTCGTACATCACCACCGCCGCGGCGGCGGAAGCGTTGAGCGAATTTACTTGCCCCATCATCGGGATCGAAATCAGAAAATCGCAGCTTTCCTTCATCAGTCTGGACATGCCCTTGCCCTCCGAGCCTATCACAATGGCAGCGGAGTCTCTGAAATCGGCCTTCCACAGAGGTCTGTCGCCGTCCGCGTCCGTTCCGAATATCCACACGCCCCTGTCCTTCAGGCTCTTGACTGCCGCGGCGAGATTTGCCACTCTTGCAACGAGCATATGCTCGACCGCGCCGGCAGAGGTTTTTTCGACCACGGCGGTCACTCCGGCGCTTCTGTGCTTCGGTATGATCACGCCGTGAGCGCCCGCGGCTTCGGCGGTCCGTATGATCGCGCCGAGATTATGCGGATCGGAAATATCGTCGCAGATAATGATGAAAGGTTTTTCTCCTTTTTGATCCGCCGCGTCGAGTATGGCCTCCGGCGTTACGTAATCCTTTACCGCTGCAACGGCTATAACGCCCTGGTGAGCGTGGGTCACGCTCATATGGTCCAGCTTTTTTCTGTCCGTTTCGGATATGACTGCTCCGGCAGCTCTGGCCTTCGCTGCAATAAACGCGAGAGCTCTGTCATTTTCGCCCTTCGCTATGTAAAGCTTATCTATACGTCTGCCGGCCTTCAGCGCCTCCATAACGGGGTTTTTGCCCTCTATCCGGCCTTCGTCCTCTTCTCTTTCGGGAGCCATTCCGTTCTCCTTTGACTTTCTCTGCCGCGGCCTTTCGCGGTACGCGTTTTTTTGCCCTCCGGGCGTGAAATACGGCCTCGTCTCGGAGAGGCGAGATGCACGATAAAATGATTATTTATATTTTGATCATTATATCACATTGAACATTCCGTTTAAAGCTTTATTTTCATATCGTCGACACATTTTATGGACAATTATCCCGCTTTAGTGTAGAATGTTTTCCGGAGGACTTGAAATGAAAATATCCGAATCGTTCAACCGCGCAGTGGACCGTTTCTGCATGCGGCATCCCCGCTTCGGGATACCGCGTTTGATGATGTATATCGTCATAGGCAACGCCGCCGTATTTCTGCTGTCCATGATGGACACCACCGGCGCGCTGGTTTATTATCTCTGTCTTTCGCCCCAGTTCATTCTCCGCGGGCAGATATGGAGACTGATCACCTTTATTTTCGTGCCGCAGTCGGGAAACATACTTCTTCTGGCACTGTTTCTGTATTTTTATTATTTTATCGGCTCATCCCTTGAACGTGAATGGGGCAGCGGCAAATTCACGGTGTACTATCTCTGCGGCATGCTGCTCACTGTGATATATACTTTTCTCGCCGCGCTTATCTACAGAAACGCCATCATTTTTTCCGGCGCGGGCTATATCAACCTGTCCATGTTTTTTGCCTTCGCTACATTTTATCCCGAAAACCGCGTCCTGCTGTTTTTCGTAATCCCGGTGAAGGTCAAATGGCTCGCCTATGCCGACGCGGCGTTTTTCCTGATAAGCATGATCACGGAGCGGACCCTCCTGCCTCTCGTAGGCGTGCTGAACTACCTGCTTTTCTGCGGATATATGCTCAAGCCGTTTTTCAGCCGGCTGAAATGGCGCAGCTCGCCCGACGTGATCAATTTCAGAAGAACGGTCAGAGACGCGAAGCGGGAGACCGAAAACGCATCCTACAGGCACAAATGCGCAGTATGCGGACGTACGGACACGGACTGGCCCGATCTTGAATTCCGTTACTGCTCCCGCTGCGCCGGATACCACTGCTTCTGTATCGACCACATCAACAATCACGTTCATTTTACGGAATAGTACGCATACTGCGCGGACATATCTGACCCGGGAGCGGGAGCCGATCACGGCTCCCGCTCCCGGGTCCTGTTCTTTATGACGTCTTTATTATTATTTCCTCGCCGTCCATGCTTACGGAAATATTCTTCACCGTTCCGCCTGTCTCGTTTACGATGGCGGCCGTAACGGCGTCCTCCACGTCCTTTTGGATCGTGCGTCGGAGATTGCGGGCTCCGTAGGCCACCGAATACGACTTTTCGGCAAGATGCTTCGCGACGGCGTCGTCATACTCAAGGGAATACCCGTTCTGAGCCATTCCTTCCTTGAGCTCGTCGAGCATGAGCTTCGCTATTCCGGTGAAATCCTCTTCGGACAGTCTGTTGAAATAAACTATCTCATCCACGCGGTTGATGAATTCCGGTCTGAGAAAATCGTTCAGGGCCTTGATAGACTTTTCTTTGCCCTGTTCGTTTATGCTGCGGTTGAAGCCCACGCTTCCGTCCCTGCGCTCGCTTCCGGCATTTGTAGTCATGATAATTACGGTATTTTCGAAATTGACGTTCTTGCCGTGGGCGTCGGTGATATGCCCGTCGTCGAGTATCTGCAGGAGGATGTTCATAACATCAGGATGCGCCTTTTCGATCTCGTCGAAGAGTATGACGGAATAGGGCTTGCGGCGTATCTTTTCGGTAAGCTGACCCGCCTCGTCGTAGCCCACGTATCCGGGAGGCGAACCGATGATGCGGGATACCGCGTGCTTTTCCATAAACTCTGACATATCCAGGCGTATGAGCGACTCCGGCGAATTGAAAAGGTCGGCCGCCAGCTGCTTTACAAGCTCCGTCTTGCCCACGCCGGTGGACCCCACGAAGATAAACGACACGGGCTTGAGCTTGGAGGTCACTCCCACCCTTCTGCGTCTTATGGCCGCGCAGACGGCGTCGATGGCCTCGTCCTGACCTATAATGTGCTTTTTCAGCCTCTCATCGAGCTTGGCAAGGCGCTTGAGCTCATCTTCCTTGATGCTGCTTGCCGGTATTTTGGTCCAAAGCTCTATGATACGGGCAAGGTTTTCCACGCTCAGCGCAGGCATGACGGAGTTTTCCGGGTCGGATAACTCGTTCTGCAGCTGCAGCTCACGGCTGCGTATTTCCGCCAGCCGCTCATAATCCTTGCTTTCCGCGTCCTCGTTGGTGCTGAGAAGCATTTCCCGCTCTTTGGCAAGATCGTCAAGCTCCTTGTGCATGAGCGCGTTCTTTTCTATTTTGATGTTTTTCAGGTTTACGTCGGAGCACGCCTCGTCAAGAAGGTCTATCGCCTTGTCGGGAAGATAACGGTCGGTAATGTATCTCTCGCTGAGCCTTACTGCCTGCTCGCACATTTCGTCGGATATTATTACGCCGTGAAAATCCTCGTAATACTTTTTAATGCCCTTCAGTATCGCCACGCTGTCCTCAACGGACGGCTCGGCGACGGTAACGGGCTGAAAACGCCGTTCCAGCGCGCTGTCCTTTTCGATGTACTTTCTGTACTCGGAGAACGTCGTCGCGCCTATGACCTGTATCTCGCCTCTCGACAGCGCGGGCTTGAGGATATTTGCCGCGTTCATCGAGCCTTCGGCGTCTCCCGCGCCGACGATATTGTGGACCTCGTCTATTACCAGGATGATATTTCCCTGCTTTTTGATCTCGTCTATCAGGCCCTTCATCCTGCTCTCAAACTGTCCCCGGAACTGGGTCCCCGCCACGAGACTCGTGAGATCGAGCAGCCACACTTCCTTTTCGCGCAGCTTATAAGGCACCTCGCCCTTCACTATCTTCTGAGCAAGCCCCTCCGCAATGGCAGTCTTTCCCACGCCGGGCTCGCCGATAAGGCA
>DBWE01000066.1:10478-11084 GCA_002308315.1 Clostridiales bacterium UBA1246
TTCTTCTGGCGGCGGTTGAGTATCTGAATGACGCGCTCCGTCTCCTCCTCGCGTCCGATCATTTTATCGAGCTTTCCCTCGCCGGCCCTTGCCGTCAGATTTATGCAGTAATTATCGAGAAACTTTCTTTTATGTCCCCGGGACTGGCCGCTCTCGGGCTTGGAGCCGGTTTCGTTTCTTCCGTTCTGTTCGGGCTTAGGCGGCTGGCTTGCGCCGAAAATATTTTTCAAAAAGGGAAAAGTCGCCGTTTTCCCGTTGTCATCCTCGCCGTCGTTTCCGCCGTCAAGTCCGTCCATTCCCTCGGGCGAATTGAAAGCCTCCATCATATCGTCGGTTATGCTCTCAAGCTCTTCATCCGATATTCCCATATTCTGAAGGATGTCCTTGATAGGCCTTATGTTGAGTTCCTTGGCGCATTTCAGGCAGTATCCCTCCATTTTGCCGTTCTCATCCTTGCCTACAAAGACGATCGCAACGTTCTTTTTACATCTCGAACACAATGCGGGCTGCATTTCTCCACCTTCCTTTCACTGAAAGAATAACATTCGTGTCAATGGTAAGCAGAGGAAACCTATACGATCCCGGTTTTGACGGGCAGCTTTCCGC
>DBWE01000160.1 GCA_002308315.1 Clostridiales bacterium UBA1246
GAGGTTCGACTCCCTTCGCCTATAGCAGACATAACCTATACCAACCCGGTTTTGACGGGCAGCTTTCCACTGCTGCTCAGGGCATAAAATTACGGAAAGGGACGCAAGTGACATGCCGTCATTGCTCGACAGGCTTTCCCGGGAAGAATGCTGGGAAGCGTTTTACGAATACAAAACGTCCCTGGACTGCCCGGGGAGCGCGGAGCGGGAGCTGCGCGGGTTCATAAACGGACGGGGGTATATGCCCGTCTGCGAGGCGATATACCGTCATGAGCCTTTTCCGCTGCCGAAGCGAACTGAGATAAGCAAGCTGGGGAAGGCAAAAAAGCGCGTGGTCTATACCTATCCGCCGGCGGAGAACACCGTGCTGAAGCTGCTTACTTACCTGATGCTGCGAAAGTACGACGGACTTTTCGCCGGGGGACTGTATTCGTTCCGCCCGGGGCGCAGCGCGAAGGACGCCGTGCGCAGGCTCCGGGGGACGGACGGCATTGCCGGAATGTACTCGTACAAGGCCGACATAAGCAATTATTTCAATTCCGTGCCCGTGCCGCTGCTGCTGCCGAAGCTGGAAGAGGCGCTCGGTGACGACGGGGAGCTTTTCGCTTTTCTGAGCTCGCTGCTGGAGGAGCCCTTCGTGACCGACGGGAGCGGCCCGGTACGCGATGAAAAGGGGATAATGGCGGGGACTCCGCTTTCGTCCTTTTACGCGAATTTATACCTCGAAGAGCTGGACAGGCATTTTGAGGAAATAAACGTGCCGTACGCGAGATATTCCGACGATATCATCCTTTTCGCCCCGAGCAGGGAGGAAACGGAGCGGCACGCGGAGCATATACGCGCCTTTCTTGCGGACCGCGGGCTGACTCTCAATCCCGAAAAAGAATTCTTCTCGGCGCCGGAGGAGGGCTGGACGTTCCTCGGCTTCCGCTGCGTCGGGGATACGGTGGATATCGCCCCCGCGACGGTGACGAAGCTCAAAAAGAAAATGAGGCGCAAGGCCAGGGCGCTGAGCCGCTGGAGCGACAGGAACGGCGTAGAAAAAGAGAGGGCCGCAAAAGCGTTCATACGCATTTTCAACAGAAAGCTGCTGGAAAGCCCCGCGGATAATGAGCTGACGTGGAGCTATTGGTTCTTTTCGGTGATCAATACCCCGGACAGCCTTCGCGAAATTGACCGCTACGCCCAGGACTGCATACGCTTTCTGGTAAGCGGCAGGCGCACAAAGGCGAGATACAACGTAAGGTATGCCGAGCTGAAGGAACTCGGTTACCGCAGCCTTGTTCACGAATATTACGCTTATCCGGAAAACAAAGAGGCGGCGGAGGAAAAAAAGGACGATCCGGCGCCGTGAGAACGATATAATGACCGCCTCGCCGCAGAGCGGCAATTGGTATACAATCGGGCAGCAAGCAAAACGCTCGCTGCCCGTAGACTTTTTGTGTAGCAGGGATGACGGCCGAGAGTAAGACCGCTCACCATATGAAATTCGATTTGAGCATCTCGCCGTTGTCTATCAGTATATCCTCGCCGGTGACGGAGCGGTTGACCGCCGTGAGAAAATAGGCAAGCTCCGCTATCTCCTCCGGCTCGGCCCATTTTCCCAGGAGGGTCTCGGCCTTCACCGCCTCATAAAGGCTTTCGCTGTCCAGGATGTGACGGTTGGCCTCGGTGATAACGCCGCCGGGGGAAATGCTGTTGCAGGTAACGCCGCGCCCGGCAAGGGCAAGCGCGGTGTTTTTCATATAACCTACCAGCCCGGCCTTGCTCGCGACGTAGCGCGGGAATTCCGCTCCGCTGCGCGCGGAAGCCGAGGCGATGAAAAGCACGGAGCGAAGGGAGGCGCTTTTTACGTAATGCTCCGCGAAACGCATCGCGCCGAGCAGATTGACCTCGATAGCGTCCTTCTCCTCAAGAGTACCGGCGTTGCTTATGACTATGCCGACCTCGGGCAGGTCGGGAAAGACGCCGGAGCGTACGTCGCAGATAAAATGAGAGTAATTCGGGTGCTCGACCGTGCCCGCGCTGATATCCAGACCGAAGACCCGGTCTCCGGCGCGGAGGAAGCGTTCCGCGACGGCCCTTCCTATGCCGCGGGACGTGCCGCTGACGACCGCGTTCATAACGCGCCTGCCGTTTCCGGCCGTTTTCTTCCCGAGACGCTTTTGAATATGCCGTATCCGAGCGGGGAGAAAACCGCCTCGCACAAAAGCTCAAGGACCGCGCCGGTGAGCGCGCAGGTCGCGCACTGCAGGAGCGACCAGCCGAAAAACAGCCTGCTTACCAGCAGCGCAAAAATGATATTGTCCGAGAACTGGCCGACGAAGGTGGAGATCCAGGACCGCGCGGCGAAGGCGCCGAAGCCGGAGCCGCGGGAGAGCAGCCTGCCTATGCCGTAATTGAGAAAATTGTTGATGACCGCGGAAGCGCCGAAGGCAACGGAGCTTCCGAGAATGATATACCACGTGCCGCCGAAGGTGTTGTTCAGCGCGGTGTTGATCGTATCCCCGCCGCTTTCTGCGAAGCTTTCGCCCCATACGCCGGGAAGGCGGGAGGCGGCGAAGAAAATGAGCGACATCATCAGATTGAGCGCAAGCGCCGTGACGGATACGGCGGTGGCCGCTTTGGGGCCGCAGCTGTGCGTCAGAACGTCCATCGAAAGAAAGGTGAGCCAGGAAAACAGAATGCCGCAGTCAAGCGCGAGCCAGCCGACGCCGGTATCGATGCTCTTGTTCGCCAGAAGATTCATTCCCACGACGGAGAGGATGAGCAGAGCGGATACGAGCGGCGGGGCAGACTGCAGCATGCTGCGGTAAGAAGAAAATGCTTTTTTCATTATTGAATTGCTCCTTGTTTTTTTGAGGTGGTTTTCAAGAGACACCTGTATCGTTCCGGTATGATATCACGCCGGAACGGAAAATGCAAGCGGACGGGCCTATGCGGGGAGACGGAAATATGCTCGTGTGATCGGCGGACCCGCTTTGCCGTTTCTCGGTATATTTCGGTTGCATTTTTTCGGCTTTTTAATATAATAAAGCAGTAAAGTGATATAGGCGAAGGGAGTTGAACACC
>DBWE01000203.1:0-2654 GCA_002308315.1 Clostridiales bacterium UBA1246
CGAAAGAGCGCCGTTTGAAGCGGGTTGGTATATCACACGCCGAAAATGCCCGTAAACGGATTGATGTTCATAAAAAGCCTCAAAAGGAGAGTTTTGCTGATCATCTCCTCCTTGAGCAGCAATCCGGAAAAGCGTGCGACCCAAGCGATAAGAAACACTATCATAAGCCCTTTTATCAGCCCGAAAGCCAGGCCCAGCATGCCGTTTATCATTTCGAGTCCCGGCAGCCTTATTTCCAAATTGATCAGATTTTCCACGACCGTAAAGAAGATCATCGCCAGAATGAATACCACCAGCATGGCAAGAGTATACGCAGTCACGACGCACAGTCTGTCCACAAGCACCGTCTTATAGACGTGCAGTCCGCTCCCCTCTTCCACCTGTTCCGCCGCCTGTCTGGCTATCCTGCGCGCCTCGGAGCGGGTCAGACCCATTCCCTCCAGGGAAACGCGGCACAGCTCATACGGCGCGGCGTCCTCGCCGAGCTCTTCTCTTGCGGAATTGACGCCTCGGTCAACTATGCCGCTGAAAAACGGTTCAAGCACGGACGTGAACTCGCCGGAGTACTTCGCGGAAACGAGATCCGCTACGCTGAGCGATATTATCAGCGCGAGTACCGTCGCAAGAGTGATGATCACGCCGCGCTTGTAACCGTGCCAAATGCTGAAAACAAGGATCGCCAGCAGGACTATATCTATCAGTATGCTGATTATGCTCATGTTAATCTCCATCCGTTATCAGGGCCGGCTTATCGAAGCGCCGTTGCCGGAAACCATTATCACGCTTCCGTCGCTTCTTGCCAGCGCGTATTTTATTCCGTCCGCGTCGGGTATGCTCCCGGTCTGCACGAGACGCTGATCGTACAGGACGATCTCGTCCGAATAAAGCACCGCTATGTTCTTTCCGCTCGCCGAAAAGCCCTGGGGCTCGGAGCGGTCCTCGATGCTGCCGAGCACCGACGCGCCCGTATCGAGCGTAACGATATGCCCCGATCCGCCCACCTTGTATTTGCCGAGCAGAAGAAGAGCATAACCGTCCCCGCCGAGAACGAAGTCTTTGATGTATTCCCCGCCGAAGTCATATGCGGCGCTGCCGCGAAGAGTATCCGAAAGGAACACCGCGCTCTCGGAAGACAAAGCGCAGACCGTCCCGGAGGATATATAGTCGAGCGCGAAGAAAAGCTCGTCAGACTCCCATGCGTTTTTTTCGTTTTCGGAGTCCAGACTATAAGCCGCGACACGGCTCCCGTTTTCCGTCATCGTCAATACGGTGAGCTCTCTGCCGTCCGGAGACAGGGCGGCGTCAAGCGGATAACCGCTGCCAAGATAAACGCGGTAGATCGCGCTGCCGTCGGATCCATATACGCTGACGGCGCCCTTATACCCGTTCTCCACCGTCACGGCAGTCGTTTTCCCGTCGCCGTTGACCTTTACTGATACCAGCGGATGGGCGGCGTCGGAGCCTTCCTGATATTTCAGCTGAGTGCTTTTTCCTTCGCATATCAGTTCTATGCTTTCCCCGCCTACGCTCCAGACCGCGGCATACCGTCCTCCCGTGCTGATTACCGCTCCGTCCTCTCCCGTGCTTTTGGAAAAGATCAGTTCTCCGTCGCCGTCAAAGCTCTGAATATGAGCGGACGACGCAAGGATCAGCCCGCCGTCGAGCTGGGCGAAAACGTTGTCGGAATACATATCGAAGCTGAAGCTCGCCTCGGTATTCTGCCGGGAGATCCCGAACGCTCCCTCTACCTTCTTTGCGGCGGGAGTGCGTTTGAGGGTGTCCCAGTTCAGCGCAGCCGCCACCGCTGCAATAATGATCAACAGAAGTATAACGAACGAGATCGCGGTCCCGATCTTGGTTTTTTTCCCGTTTCTGCCTTTTTTCAAGGATCATCACCTCCGGCTTTGCCCGCGGCGTCAGCCGTCGGCAAAAAGAGCTCCCGCCTTGCCCTCGTACCATACCCCCGTCATATACAGTCCGTGCGGCGGCACGGTCGGTCCGGCAAGGCAGCGGTCGCGGCTGTCGAGAATGCCGTCTATATCCTCCGGGCGAAGCTTGCCGAGCCCGACGTACAGTACGGTGCCGACCATTGCCCGAGCCATATTGTACAGAAATCCGTTCGCGCAGATGCGAAAGGAGAGCATGTCCCCGCTCCGGCTTATTTCAAAATCGTAAACGGTCCTGACGGTAGTTTTCACATTCGTTCCCACCGAGCGCACGGCCGCGAAATCATGGGTGCCTTTGAAACGCTCCGCGGCAAGACGCATGGCGTCGATATCCGTTTTTTCCGGAAAAAACAGCGCCCGGCCGTTCAGAAAAGGATCTCTTACGGGCGAAGTATACGCGCGGTATGTGTATTCCTTTCTGAGACACGAGAAGACAGCGTGAAAATCCTCCTCGACCTCCGCCGCCGCGTATACGGAGATATCCTGCGGGAGAAGCGCGTTCAGCGCAAGAGGAAGCCTGTCGGGAGGTATGCTCCCCTCCGCTCTGAAATTGGCGCAGTAACGCTCCGCGTGCACGCCTGCGTCGGTCCGTCCGCAGCCTATGACCGTCACTTCTCTTTTATACAGCCTTGAAACGGCGTTTTCAAGAGTCTGCTGGACCGTCGCTTCGCTTTTCTGCCGCTGCCAGCCGTGGTACGCGGTGCCGTC
>DBWE01000203.1:2795-5692 GCA_002308315.1 Clostridiales bacterium UBA1246
GCGAGCTCATCCGCTCTGCGGAAGGCGCTGACGAACAGCGGTATAAGCAGCGGCAGCAGGGCCTTGGCCCGTTGTCTGAGGCTGCCCGTTTCGAAATCCGCGCCTCTGGCCTTCTGCGCGCTCATGATCTTGTCAGTTTCCTTGATGAGCGTGGGTATGAAGCGCAGCGCGATGCTCATCATCATGCTGAGCTCATGCACCGGAAAATGAAGCTTTTTCAGCGGACCGAGCAGCGACTCCATCGCGTCCGTGAGCTGAAGCGGCGAGGTGGTGTAGGTCAGCAGCAGCGTGCAGCATATCAGCAGCAGTATACGCAGTATCAGAAATCCCGCCGTCTGAAGTCCCTCGAGATATACGCTGATTCGCCAGACTTTTATCAGCAGATGCTCGCCCTTGGTATAAAACAGGTTGAGTATGCCCGTAATTATGATTATAAAGACTATGGGCTTCGCTCCGCTCAGCAGTACGGAAAGCCTTATCCTGCTCAGTATCACGCATACCGAAAGGAAGGCCAGCATCACGGCGTAGGACCATATGCCCTTGGCAACGAACAAAACTATTATATACAGCAGGGTCAGCACGAGCTTCGTCCGCGGATCAAGGCGGTGGATGACGGTATTTCCGGGGAAATACTGCCCCATTGTGATATCCTTAAACATCCTTGCCTCTCCCCTTGAGCTTCATAAGCTCTTCCTTCGCCTGCTCCACGGTGTATACCGTATCGTCCACGGGCAGGCCGAGCTTTTTCAGCTTCATCATAACAAGCGTTATGTCCGGCACGTCCAGGCCGACGCTGCGCAGATCCTCCGCGCGGGAGAACACCTCTTTCGGCGTTCCGTCCATGAAGATCCTGCCCTTGCTGAACACCACAAGGCGTCCGGCGATGCGGGCGATATCCTCCATGCTGTGCGTAATGAAAATTACCGTGTTTTCTCCGGAATTATGGTATTTTACTATATTCCCTATTATTTCTTCTCTTCCCACCGGATCGAGCCCCGCGGTAGGCTCGTCGAGGATAAGCACATCCGGTCTCATGGCGATCACGCCGGCTATCGCCACCCTGCGCTTCTGTCCTCCGGAGAGATCAAAGGGCGATTTTTCAAACTGATCCTCCGAAATGTCCACGAAGCCCGCGGCGTCTCTCACGCGCCTGTCGATCTCTTCTTCGGAAAGGCCCATGTTTTTCGGCCCGAAGGCTATATCGCGGTATACCGTCTCCTCAAAGAGCTGATACTCCGGATACTGAAATACCAGCCCGACCCTGAAGCGCGTCTCTCTCGTTTTCTGCCTGGAAGAAAAAATATCCTCTCCGTTGAACAGAACGCGGCCCGAGCTCGGTTTAAGCAATCCGTTCAAATGCTGGATAAAGGTGGATTTGCCCGAGCCCGTATGTCCGATAATACCTATAAATTCGCCCCTTTCGGCTGTAAAATCGACATTGTCGACCGCTGTATGCTCAAAAGGCGTACCGGGGCTGTAAACGTGCGTCAGATTTACGGTCTGTATGACAGGCGCCAATTCAAGCCGCTCCTTTATGCGAATTTTTTGTATATCGCCGATGCGCATTCGTCTACCGAAAGCGCGTCCAGCGGCAGGTCAAAGCCTTCCTGCCTGAGCAAGTATATGAGCCGCGTGGTATCCGGCACCGACAGTCCCGCGCCGCGCAGCATGTCCACGTGCGTAAAAACGCTCTTCGGGCTGCCGTCGGCGATTATTTCTCCGTCCGACATGACGATGAGCCTGTCGGCCGCGATCGTTTCGTTCATATGGTGGGTAATGAGTATTATGGTTATGCCGTAATCGCGGTTGAGCTTGTGAACGGTGCTGATGACCTCGCGGCGTCCCGAAGGATCGAGCATGGCCGTGGGCTCGTCGAGCACTATGCACCTTGGACGCATCGCTATGACTCCGGCAATGGCAACTCTTTGCTTTTGACCGCCGGAAAGCAGGTGCGGAGCGTGCTCCCGCATTTCATACATGCCCACGCTCATAAGCGCCGCGTCCACTCTCGGACGTATCTGACTCTGCTCCAGGCCTATGTTTTCGGGGCCGAACGCCACGTCGTCCTCAACGACGCTGGCGACTATCTGATTGTCGGGGTTTTGAAATACCATCCCCACGGTACGGCGTATATCAATAACGAGGTCCTTATCGGACGTATCCATGCCGGCAACGTATATTTTCCCGAGCTCGGGCGTGAGTATCGCGTTGAAATGCTTTGCAAGCGTGGACTTGCCCGAGCCGTTGTGCCCGAGTATCGCCACGAAGCTGCCCTCGTCTATCTCAAGGCTTATATCCTTCAGCGCCCTTGTACGGTTTTCGTCTTCACCGTACCAGTGGTCGACGTTTTCCGCTTTTATTATCACACTCATGATATTTCCTCTGAAGCATTACAGGCTGTCGCAGGTCCAGCGGCACGCCGAACCGCACGGCAGCACGAGTCCGCTTTTGCCGACTCTCAGTCCGAGCTCTTCGCTGCGGCAGCTGCCCGGATATTTTTCGGAAAAAACGGTATTTCCGAGATATGTAAGCACCGACGGAGACAGACCCGTGGTATATGAGCTTATAAGGACAAAATCCGGTTTATCGCTCAGCACGCCCGCGCAGAGCCGAAGAAAATCGAAAAGGCTGTCCTCGAGCTTCCATATCTCTCCGGAGGGGCCTCGCCCGTAAGACGGCGGATCCATGATCACGGCGTCGTAACGCTTTCCCCTGCGGATCTCCTTTTCAACGAACTTTCTGCAGTCGTCCACGATCCAGCGTATGGGCCTGTCGGATAGTCCCGAAAGCGCGGCGTTGTCCTTTGCCCAGGCGACCATGCCCTTTGCCGCGTCCACGTGCACGACCTCCGCGCCGGCCTTTGCGCAGGCGCAGGTCGCGCCGCCGGTGTAGGCAAA
>DBWE01000203.1:5704-6691 GCA_002308315.1 Clostridiales bacterium UBA1246
CCCGCCCCGCCTTTTTTACCCGATCGCGTATAAAATCCCAGTTTGACGCCTGCTCGGGAAAAATGCCGGTATGCTTGAAATTCATCAGCTTTACGTTGAATTTCAGGCCGTCGTAGGAGATCGTCCAGCTTTCCGGAACGTTTGAGCGCGTCCAGCGTCCGCCGCCGGAGGCCGAACGGCGGTAAACCGCGTCTGCTCTGTCCCACGCGCGGTCGAAGCCGGTATCCCATATCACCTGCGGATCGGGTCTGCGGAGGATATAGTCGCCCCACCTCTCGAGCTTTTCCCCGCCCGAGCAGTCGAGCAATTCATAATCCTTCCATCCGTCGCTGATCCACATCCGAAGTACCTCTGCAACCGTGCTTATTCCACTGCATTTTCGTAGTATAACACAATGTACATAGCCCGTCAAACTCAAAATACGTTTGTGTGCCCGCATTGCTTTTTTTACGTTTGCGGGGAGCGGCACACGGCCGCTCCCCGCAAAAAGTCTACGGTTATCGAAAGGGGTATTGCATTATTTCAGCATGCGAACTATGTTCGAGATCGCGCGGTTTCCTGCCGCGTCGGTCGCGACGCAGCGGAACCTGTATATAAGGCGAGCTTCGGTGAGGACCGTGGTAAGCGTGGCCGTCGCGTTGCCGGGAAGTCCGGAGTTTTTCCAGGTCTTGCCGGCGTCGCTGCTGAACTGCCACTGATAGCTCACGCCTTCGCCCTCCGCCTCTGCGGTGAAGCTGACCTCGTCGTCTATGCTGCCGGTATAGTTCACGGGCTGCAGAGTGAAAGCGAGCGCGGCCGCGTCCTCGTTTTTATACATGCGGACTATGTTCGAGTATGCTTTCTTTCCGGCGGCGTCGGTCCTCTGCCGCCCGAGAATGTATCTTTTCGGCGCTTTTTGCCTTTTGTCTTTGCAGGGCGACAGCCTTGCCGCATCAAAAGGACAAAAATCACTCGAAAACCGACTCAGTTCTTTCTCTCAGCGAGACT
>DBWE01000203.1:6735-7280 GCA_002308315.1 Clostridiales bacterium UBA1246
ATACGGACCGCTTCCTCGGTCGAAGCTCGGATGATCTCGCGGCATCTCTCCGCGCCGAGCAGCGAGACGAGAGTCGACTTGCCGTTTCGCTCATCGGAACCGGCGTTCTTTCCCATCTGCTCGGAGGACAATTCTATATCCATAAGATCATCTCTCAGCTGAAACGCCCGTCCGAGCGCCGAGGCGAACGCCCTTGCGTCCTCCTCCTTGTCTTCGCGTCCCGCGCATACGCAGCCCATCACGCAGGCCGCCTCTATNNAGCGCGGACGTTTTTTTCCTGTTCAGCATGACTATCTCGTCCTCGCTCAGGCTCCTGCCCTCCCCGTCAAGATCGAGGAACTGACCCATGCATATCCCGTCCGCTCCCGCCGCCGCGGCAAGCAGCGCAGCGGCCCTGCAGCGTCTGTCGTACGGGAGCGGAGCGTTCAGTACCGCGGCGAAGGCTTCCGCCTGCAGCGCGTCTCCCGCCAGCATGGCGAGCCATTCCCCGTATACCTTATGGTTCGTCGGAAGCCCTCTGCGCATATCGTCGTCGTCCATGCAGG
>DBWE01000203.1:7320-8189 GCA_002308315.1 Clostridiales bacterium UBA1246
CGCCGCGTCCGTATCCCCGCCGCACAGGCGGCAGAATTCGAGCAGCAGCGTCGGTCTGAGCCGCTTGCCCGGGGCAAGAAGACTGTAAGCCATGGCCTCGTGCAGTCTGTCTTCTCCGGCGACGAGCTCACGAAGCCGCTTTTCTATAAGCGGCTTATAACTCTTCATCGACATTGAATTCTTCCTCGGAGACTTCTCCGTCGGCGCCGCGGACGAGCTTCATTATCTTTTTCTCCGCCGCGTCGAGCCGCGCGGTGCATTTCTTTGCCAGCGCCGTCCCCTCTTCAAAAAGCTTCATCGCCTCTTCCAGCGGCGTATCCCCTTTTTCAAGCAGCCTTACTATCTGCTCGAGACGGTCCATGGCCTCTTCAAACGTCATTTTGCTGCCGCTCATATGCTCTCCCTGTCCTCCACGGCGCAGCTTATCCTGCCGTCCGCGGTGCGTATTTTTACCCTGTCTCCCGGGCGCACGTCCTCGATGCTGCGTATGACTCCGCCCTCGGGCCCCGTGGCTATGGAATAGCCGCGTGCGAGGACCTTGAGCGGGCTCATGGCGTCCAGAGACGCCGCCGAGGCAGCGAGACGCGTTCTTGCCGCGCCGGTAAGATTTCTTGTCGTTTGCCCAAGTCGGTCACAGACGCTGTCAAGCAGGAGGCGCCTGTCCGTTACGATGTACTCCGGCGACGTGAGGGCCCCGGAGTCCTTCAGTCTGCCGAGCGAAGCGCGGGCGCGCTCCAGAAGGGCGCCGAGCGAGGCTTCCATTCTCCCCCTGCTTGTCCGCAGCGCTTTTTTCAGCTCTTCTCCGTCCGGTACGGCCAGCTCCGCTGCGTTCGACGGAGTCGCGGCGCGCAGATCGGCGACAAAATCGC
>DBWE01000203.1:8273-12158 GCA_002308315.1 Clostridiales bacterium UBA1246
TTGAACGCCCACAGATCCTCTATCGAGCCTCCGCCCCGACCCGTGATTATAAGATCCGCGAGCTTGAGAACGTTTGCGGCGCGTATGGCCCCGGCTATCTCTCCGGGAGCTTCCGTCCCCTGCACGCGTACCGGGACTATGATTATTTCCGCGACCGGGAACCTCGCGCCGAGCACGCGTATGATATCGCGCACCGCCGCTCCGGCGGGCGAGGTTATCACGGCAATGCGCCCGGGATAGCGCGGAATGGGTTTTTTGTGCTCCTGAGCGAACAGTCCCTCTTTGAAAAGCTTTTCCTTCAGCTGCTCAAAGGCGACGTGCAGATCGCCCGTCCCGTCCGTTATCATCCTGTCGCAGTAAAGCTGATATGCTCCGTCGCGAAGATACACGTTGATGCTGCCGCCGGCTATCACCCGCATGCCGTTCTCCGGGCGGAATTTCAGCCTGCCGGCGTTTGAGCGGAACATCACGCATTTCAGGGTGCTCTCGGCGTCCTTAAGGGTAAAATAATGGTGACCTGACGGATAAACCTTGTAGTTTGACAGCTCTCCCCGCACGAATATGCCTTCGAGCGCGGGATCGGAGTCAAGCCGCTCCTTGATGTATCGGTTTACCGTGGCCACCTCATATACCGTATTGCTCATTTTTCATCCGCTCCGCCGAGCTCGCCCTTTACAAAGCCTCCGAGCACGCCGTTCACGAAGCGGACCACGTCCGGCTCCTCATAGCCCTTGGCAATGGTCACCGCCTCGTTTATGGCCGCCTTGTACGGTATCTCCTCGGGCATGTACAGAAGCTCGAACATCGCCACGCGGATTATCGCCGCCGCCACTCTCGAAATGCGTTCAAATCTCCAGTTTCTCGAGTACTTTTCTATATATGAATCGAGCTCGGCCGAGTGCTCGGCCACACCGCCGGCAAGCCTTCGTATGTACCGGAGCTGAGCGTCGTCCGGATAATCGGAATACAGCTCGTCCTCCGAGGACAGGGTGGCGTAATAGTCCCTGTCGAAGAAGACGTCGAACATCTCCCCGGCGTCCATCGGGTTGACCGACTCTTCAAAGGACAAATGCACCGCTATTTCTCTTGCCGCTGTTCTGGTCATCATATGTTTCTCCGCCTCTTAAGACAGCCGCATTCAGCGCGCAGCGGCTCATACCGGCGCCGCTGCCGCGCTGAATGACTTTTCTTTGTTATTTATCGAACTGTATGCCGCTCACGTTCACGTTCACGGCGGATACGGCAGTGCCCGTCATATCCGACACGGCCTTGAAGACCGCGTCCTGAATGCTGCGCGCCACGTCGGCCACCGGGTAACCGTACCTGACGGACACGAAGGCGTCGATTATGATCCCGTTTTCATCGGAAGTCACTCTGATGCCTCTGGAGGCGGACCTTTTTCCTATCAGCTCGGCTATGTTGCCGAGTATATTCACCGTGCCCCCGAAGCCCTCGACTTCGCTCATTGCCTCAAGCGCGATAATGCCGATGACTTCTTCGGATATGTTCACGCTGCCGTCGGCCGAAGTCCCGGTGATATATTCCTTGCTTTCCGCCATGGCTGCAATTCCTCCCTTGTGTCGTTATTATTGACTCTTTCGGTTATTTTAACACAGGAACGGAAAAAAAGAAAGCTATTTCACTTCAATAATCTTAATTTGTTCCGTGCTGCAGCCCGTCTGGGATATCACCGCGTCGGTTATGCGCGACACGGCGCTTTTGCTCAGGCCCTCGGCGGAGGCCGGCACGGCGACGATTATCGAGTCCTCATCCACGAAGGCGATGCATTCGTCGAAGCCCTTGGCCTTGACAAGGTTTTCTATGTCGGTCTCCGTGAGCGCTCTGTCGTTGATCTGCTTTATCGCATCCGCTGCGGAGGCGGATGCATCGGCCTCGCCGCTCATTTCCGCCGTTTCCTTCAGCATGCTCACCGCGCTGTCCCTCGCCTGCTGCCTGGACAGTCTCGCAGACGCGAAGTAATCGTTTTTCAGCGTCGCTTCCGCCGGGCCGTCGGACTGCGTTCCGTTCCCGGCCGGATCCCGCGAGTAAAACAGGCCCGCCTGAGTGCTCATTTCGTCCTTGCCGAGCACCAGCTCGGCTTCTTTTCTGTTGTATGACCAGTTGAGATATACCGCGGCGCATACGAAAAGAATGACCGTGATGATTATTGCGTTTCTTCTGAATATTTTCATTTTACCCTCCCGCGTTTTATTTTCCGGCCGCTGCCGATCTTTCGAAACGGTGCGCGAAAAACCGTTATTTATTGCCTTTCACAACCGATATCTTGTCCGTGCTCAGGCCCGTAAGCGCCGACACGGCGTTCGTAAGCTCCAGTCTCAGCGCCGCGCCGCCTCCCGACACTACGACGAGCGCCCCGCGATAGCGCGGATAAGAGCTGCGTACGTTAAGAGCCCGTCCTGAGAGATTTGTGACCTTGCTGGTACGGTCCGTCCTGTTGTCTCCGGAGCCCGATACCGTGCTGTTTTCGTCGACGTCTCTCGCGTATTCCCGCTCCGCGGTGCTTTCAAGCGTCAGCAGTACCTTAACCTCTCCCACTCCTTCCATCCGTTCCAAGGCGTCCTCGATCCGTTTTTCCTCTTCGCTCAGACTGAACTGCGGCAGGGTGTCCGTTTCGTCCTTCCGCTCCGCGCCTGCGCTCTTCCCCCGTGGCAGCACAAGGAGGAGCACGGCTCCGGCAAGTATCGCTGCAAGAAGCTTGCTGTTTTTCAGCAGCTCCTTCAGTCCGCGAAGCTCATGAATTTCAGTTTTCATCGTTCGTATCCCAATACTGCCTCTCTTCCGGTATCCCGAGCTGTCCTTCGATGAACCGCGCCAGTCTTCCGCGCGCTTCTCCGTCCGCGCTTCCGCGCAGCCTCACTGCCGCGGGGTACGGCGTGCCGTCCCTGACGGAAAGCTCCACCTCCGCCTCCGGATCACGAATACCGAGTTCGGCCGCTTTGTCCAATATATATGCTCTCGCCCGGCCCTGTATGATAATTCTCTTTACCGCGAGACTGTCCTCTCCCGCCCGTTCCGCTATCCGTTCTCCGTTATAACGCAGCTGCGCGGAAAAAAGAGCGAAGCCGTCGATATCGAAGTCTCTCAGCGGCATTATCAGCATTATCACCGTCATCGCTCCGCAGGCAAGCTTTACGGTCCTGTACCCGGGCCCCTTCGGCGCCAGGGTCAGCGCAAGCGCACTTATTACCGCCGCGGCAGTCAGGCCCTTTATCCACGCTTCCGTCATGCCGTCATCGCTCCCATAAACGAAAACACGCTTATGAACCGCATCAGCGCAGCCGCGCCTATCGCCGAGGTCATGATCCCGCAGGCGTCCGCAAAACGTCCCGTCAGCTTTGCCGCGGTCCCGTCGCCGACCTCGGCCGTCAATGCCGAGGCGCATTTATATATCAGATATCTCGCTCCCGTGTTCAGAAACGGCCCCGCGCTCATGAAGATGACCGCCAGCATCCCGAAGGCCCCGACGCTGTTTTTTATCGCCGCCGCGGCAGACATGACGGCGGAAGCCGCGTCGGAGGCTATGCTTCCCGCAAGCGGCATCATGGTGGATATCGCCGTCTTTGCCGCCTTGACCGCGGAAGCGTCGGCGGCGGACGCCGTAAAGCCGCTTACGCTTATATACAGCGTGAACGCTAGCAGCAGGGCCGTGAGCGTCATGATCGCCGCGTATTTTATCAGCGAAGCAGCCCCGGAAAGCGCGCGGCTGCCCGTGACGGCCTCCCCTACCGACGCCGCGATAAAAACGAAGACCGTCGGTGTGAGCAGTCTTGAAATAAGGTTCGTAAGGATATTGAAGAACAGAGCCGCGGCGCTGTATTTTGCAGCGGCGGCGGTAAACAGCCCCGCCGCTGCCTCGGCCGCGGC
>DBWE01000024.1:0-2529 GCA_002308315.1 Clostridiales bacterium UBA1246
GTTCTTATAGGTTACGTCTGCTATACGGTCATTATAGCACAAAAGTATGCCGGACATCAATACGGCGAAGGACGGATACGGAAATGATGATTGACGCGAGGCGCGGAAAAATGGTAATATAGCCGGGCGGCGGGCACGCCGCGCGATAAAGGAAAAAGGACCTTGAACATATGATCTTCAACAATATCCTGGAGGCAATGGGACATACCCCGATGATCCGCCTGCAGCGCATGGCCGAAGAGGGCTGCGCGGAGATACTCGTCAAAATGGAGGGGCTGAACGTGGGCGGCTCGATCAAGACGCGCACGGCGCTGTGCATGATAGAGGCGGCGGAGCGCGAAGGAAAGCTGCGGCCCGACAGCATAATCGTAGAGCCTACCAGCGGCAACCAGGGCATAGGCCTGGCGCTGGTGGGCGCGGTAAAAGGCTACCGCACCGTAATAATCATGCCCGATTCCGTCAGCATCGAGCGGGCGAAGCTCGTGCGGCATTACGGCGCGGAGGTGCGGTTCATCCACGACGCCGGAGACATAGGCAAATGCATCGACGAGTGTCTGCAGACCGCCCTGCGCATGGCGGAAAGGGACCCCCGCGTATTCGTCCCGCAGCAGTTTGCCAATTACAACAACATCGTCGCCCACATTGAGGGCACGGCGAAAGAGATACTGGAGCAGGCGGAAGGCCCCATAGACGGCTTCTGCTCCGGCATAGGCACCGGCGGCACGATCACCGGCATAGGCCGGCTGCTGCGGGAGAAAAACCCGGACATGACCATATGGGCGGTGGAGCCCGAGAACGCCGCCATCCTCGCCGGAGGGGCGATAGGCACGCATCTGCAGATGGGCATAGGCGACGGCATCATCCCGGAGATACTCGATACGGAGATCTACGACGATATCTGCGTAATTACCGACGCCGAGGCCATAGACACCGCAAAGCGCCTCGCGCGCTGCGAGGGCCTGATGGTCGGCATTTCGAGCGGCACCAACGTCGCCGCCGCGCTGAAGCTGGCGCGAAAGCTCGGCCCCGGCAGGACCGTGGTCACCGTCCTGCCCGATACCGCGGAGAGATATTTCTCCACGCCGCTGTTCACCGAGTAGGGGGAGGGGAAAAGCACGAAAATAATGGCGATAGACCTCGGAGACGCGAGAACGGGCATAGCTTTTTCCGATCCGAGCGGGAGCATAGTCGGAGAGACATTCGTTGAAAACAGCCGCAGCCCCGAAAAGCTCATGACCCGCCTGTGCGAGCTTGCCGCGGAGAAAAAAGCGGAAAAGATCGTCATGGGGCTGCCGCTGAACATGGACGGCAGCGAGGGCGAGAGGGCGCTGAAATGCCGCGGCGCGGCGGCGGAGCTCGCCGGGCGCAGCGGCATAGAGGTCGTTTTGCAGGATGAGCGCAGGACCACGGTGGACGCGCACCGCATCCTGTCGGAAATGGGCAGGGCGACGAAGAAGCACCGCAAAAACGTGGACGCGGTGGCCGCCTCGCTGATACTCGAGACCTATCTCAACAGGCGTCGATGAACCGCATTACCTCGCCGAGCGTCGGCATGGACGGGATCGCTCCGCGCCGTCCGACGCAGAGCGCGGCGGCCGCGCAGGCAAAGCGGGGCCCGAGCCCCGAGCCGGAGAGCATATCGTACAGCATCGCCGCCCAGAAGCAGTCTCCCGCGCCCGTCGTATCCACGGCCGCGGTCGGGAAAGCGGGATACAGAACGCCGTCCGAATAAGCGCCTTTTTCCCCGAGAGTTATCGCCGCCGTGCCTATGCCGAAACGGTTTTTGAGCACGTCGGCGGCTTTTTTATAATCTTTTTCGCCCGTGATGAGCGCCGCCTCCTCGTCGGTGGCCTTCAAAAGGGAAACGTGCC
Source organism: Clostridiales bacterium UBA1246 (assembly GCA_002308315.1). Lineage (GTDB taxonomy): Bacteria > Bacillota > Clostridia > Oscillospirales > Oscillospiraceae > UBA1246. The sequence continues at coordinate 1,872 of DBWE01000024.1, forward strand.
TGAGAAGCCTTTCGCTCTCGCGCACGAAGGCGGCGGAGTCTTTCCACAGCGGAGCGCGCCAGTTAAGGTCGCAGGATACGGGCACGCCCGCCTTCTCGGCAGTCTCGACCGCGCGGTAAAGGGCGCCGCGCGAGGGCTCGTCGGTCAGAGAGAGCGTGCCGAGATGGAGGACGCGCGAGGAGCGTATAAGCTCCGTATCCACCTCGTCGGCTCTCAGCATGGTGTCCCCGCAGCCGCGGCGCACGAAGGAAAAGCTGCGCTCGCCGGAGGCGTCGAGCTCCACGAAGGCCAGAGTGGTGCTCACCGCCGGGTCGGAAACGAGCCCGCGCAGGTCCACGCCCTCCTTCATAAGCTCGGAGCGGAGAAAGCCGCCGTGGCCGTCGCAGCCCGTCTTGCCGATAAACGCCGTTTTCAGTCCGAGCCTCGCCCCGGCGACCGCCACGTTGGCGGGGGCTCCGCCGGGATTGCGCTCAAACAGCTGCATGCCCGCCTCGCTCACTCCGGCGGGCGTAAAGTCTATGAGCAGCTCGCCGAAGGCGCATATATCCGTCATTCCTTCGCCTCCGGATACTCGGTGCACAGCAGCCGGAACGGGGGCTCGTCCTCCTCCACGGTCGGGAAACGGCCCATGGGCTCGTAAAAGCGGTTGTCGGTGTTG
>DBWE01000024.1:2615-8306 GCA_002308315.1 Clostridiales bacterium UBA1246
CCCCCGCCTTTACGCGCAGACGGCAGCCGTCGCTCGAAAGCTCCGCCTCTCCCTCGCCGAGGGAGCCGTCGGGCCCGGAGGGCCAGAGACGCATGGCGAGAACGCCGCCGCCGCGGTTGATGATATCCTCGCTTTTGTTGAAATGAAAGTGGTTGGGGCAGACCTGCCCGGGCCGGGAGATGAGCAGCTTTTCCGCGTAGCGCTTGGGATAGCGCGGATCGGTCAGGCTCCCGTTGCGTATCGTGAAGAGGGTAAGGCCCACGCTCTCAAAGCGGCCGAGACCGTAGTCGGTAACGTCCCAGCCGAGCATGTTGTCTCTTACCTCGTCCCACTCGCGGCCGAGGCCGGCCCATTTTTCCGCGGAGAAATGGGCGAAGGGCGGCAGGGCAAAGCCCATGCTTTTTATGAATTCGTCCGCCTCGAGCAGGATGCGGTTTATCTCGGATCTTTTCATATCGCAGCGCTCCTTTGCGTGTTTGGATTTGGTACCGCTGCAATTATACGTTAATTCAGCGAGCCTTTCAACACCTCGCCGGCACATTCGGCAAAGAGCAGCGCTCCCGCCTCCGCCTCGGCGAGCGTGTTCCCGTCGGAGCCCACCTCGAGGATGAGGCTGCCGGGGCAAAGCTGCTGATTATAGCGGTAGGGCGACAGGCAAAGATCTCTGGCGAGCCCGGGGTAGCGGACGTCCATCTCCCGCTGCAGCTCCAGCGCAAGCTTGAGATTTTCCTGCCAGTTCGGATGATACAGGCCGTTTTCTCCGTTGGTGACCAGCAGCATCACCTGAGCGGTCTTTTCCCGGCCGTGCACGTATTCGGTGCGGAAGCCGCCGGAGGCGGAGTCGCGGTGCAGGTCTATCACCACGCGTATCGCCGGATTGTTTTCAAGCAGCTCCCCGATCCCCTGCTGAGAGCGCGAATAGGCTCCGCTGTATTGCGGGTAATCGTACAGAGTGTCGTCGTGGATAACGTTGAAGCCGTATTCCCTCAGCCTTTCGGCCAGCACGTCGCCTACGCGGATAACGCTTTTTTCCCTGTCGAGAGTCCGGAAGGGGTCGCTTTCGTCGTAGGCGTCCGCGCCGGCGGCGGAATACGCCTCGCAGCTGTGGGTATGTACTATCAGTATGTGCGCCCTGTCCGGGGCCAGCTCATGACGCCAGCCCTCCTCCAGCAGGGCCCCGATATCGGGCCGGGAGCGGGTAAGGTTGTTTATCACGGGCAGAGCCTCGCGCGGCGGGGCGCTTTCCGTCGGCGGCGCGGTATATTTCTCCGGGGGAAACAGCGCGGCGGCTTCGTCCGGAAGAAGCTCTCCGGGCAGAGATATGAGCTCCGGAAGGGGCTCGGATATTTCCGGCGGGGGAGAAGAGGACGGCNNTCCCCGGCAAGCCAGGCGTCGTCGAAGGCCGCCCGGGCCGAGCCGGAACGTCCCGAAGAGAAAAGCCCCGGCAGCTTCTGCCCGTCCGCCGGGCAAAGCAGGCGCAGCAGCACGGCGAGCAGCAAAAGCGCCGCAAGACATTTCCACCAAAGAGACTGATATTTCATCGCTCTGCCCTCCCGAACGTTCCGGATCGCGCGTCCCGGGCTTCCGGGGCGCTGAAACATTATATGTTGTAAGAGCGGAAGAAATATGTTATATTCTGAGATAGAAAAAAACAGGGCCCTGCCCGTGAAAGGAAAGAGGATATGCAGTACAAATACGATACCGTCGGGACCTGCTCGCAGCAAATAATCGTGGACGTCGAGGGCGACATGATAAAAAAAGTGGAATTCATAGGCGGCTGTTCCGGCAATACCCAGGGAGTCGCCCGGCTGGCGGAGGGCAGAAAGATCGACGAGGTCATAGGCCTGATCGACGGCATACGCTGCGGCTACAAGCCCACCTCCTGTCCCGATCAGCTGGCTCAGGCGCTGAAAAAAATCAAAAGCGCGTAACGGCAAAAAGGTCCGTCGGTGAAGCCGAAAAGGCTTCACCGACGGGCAAGCATACGAAACCTGCAGAAACACGCTTTTTCGGCGTTTTCATCTCCCCGTCCCTGAGGGGCGGCTTTTACGGGCTCAGCGAAGGTCCACCGTGATATATTCGCCCTTTGCCGGTCTGCAGCGGTCGAAGGCCCACTCTATGTCCCGGCCCAGGAGATTGCCGTAAAGACATTTTATCACTCCGGCGTGGCTGACTATGAGTATGTCCCGGCTTCGGTCGGAGGCGAGTATGTCCCTGAGACAGCTCACGCAGCGATACTGCAGGTCAAAAAAACACTCGGATATGTCGTCCGGCTTATAAGTCATGAGATTTCTGCCCCGCCGTTCATACTCGGCGGGGAATTCTCTTTTTATGTCTTCTATCAGACGGCCGTCCCAGGAGCCGAGGCGTATCTCGTTGAGCCCCGGCAGCCGTCTCACGGGCAGCCCGAGGGAGGCGGCTATGACCTCGGCCGCGGCGTGAGCCCGCCGCAGCTCGCTGGTATATACGGCTTCGGCCTCCGGCTTCGTTTCGGAAAGGACCGCGGCGAGCTCGCGGGCCTGTTCGACTCCCTTTTCGGAGAGCGGCACGTCGTACCAGCCCACGAAGATCTTTCCCGCGTGCGGCACGGTATCTCCGTGGCGCATGAGCATGAAGCGTCTGCCCGCGGCCAGCTCGGAAAGAGAGGGACGGGAAGCGAAGCTCAGTATCCTTTCGTAGTCCTCGGGACGGTCCATATCCAGCACCGCGCCCTCATAGGGCACGGGGACGCGCAGTATCTCCTCCTCGTGACGCAGGGTGACGCCCTTGAGGCCCATCGTGCCGTCGTGAGCGAGTATTTCCGGGAAGAAGGAGGCGGGTATCCACAGAGGATGCCCTTTTTTGCCGCGGTAAACGGGCACGGCAAGACGGTCTCCCGCCTGTTCGAGCAGTATTTTCGATACCTCGGCGGGCACGCAGGGGCAGTCGCAGGGCAGGAGCAGGACTCCGTCCGCGTTTCGCCCGGCAAAATACCGTATGCCGGTCAGCACCGAAGAAAACATGCCGTCGTCATAGTCGGGATTATACAGCTCTACGGCCCCTTCGCGGGCTATGAGCGCCCGTAGCCGCTCCCGGAGCCGCCCGGTCACCACGGCGGTCTCGTCCGCGGCGGCCACGCTGCGTACGGCTCTGACCAGAGAGGGCTCGCCGCCCACGTCGAGCAGGGGCTTGAAGCTGCCCATGCGGGAGGAATAGCCCGCGGCAAGCACTATCGCGCCGGTCATTGAGCGGGCTTTCTCGCCGTGAGCAGGAAGTAACCCGTGTTCTTTCCGAACTCGGCACGGCAATAGGGCTTGCTGCCGGCAGGCAGGGTCTGCTTCCAGTATTCCTCGGCGGAGCCGTAGTCGAAAAGGATCTGCGCGATGAAATCGTTGAGCCGGCTCGTCCTGTCGCGGAAGGCGGTGAGCTCGAAGCCCACGTCGGTGATCGCGGCTATGAGGTTGTCGATCACGAACATGCCGTCGAGAAGATAGGGGGAGGGGAGGGAGTCGGCGTCGGCGCAGTCGCCCTCCTCGCGCGGAGCGTTCAGCCTGAGCCTGGCCTCGTAGAAGGTCTCGGCGGCTCTTTCGGGATCGGGATTTATCATATACAGATCCGTTACGGCAAAGGACGCTCCGGGCTTGAGCACGCACCACAGCTCATGCAGCAGCTCGTCGTGCCGGTTCATGAGAGAAAAGGAGCATTCCATGATGGCGCCGTCGAAATACAGCGAGGGAAAATCGAGGCTCAGTCCGTCGGTGAGCCGCAGCTTCAATTTATCGTCCCTGCGGCGGGCGCGGTCGAGCACGGCCCTGTCGGTATCGCAGCCCACGGGCTTCAGTCCCAGCTCTTCGCGCATGCGCGTATCGGTCACTCCGTCGCCGCAGCCTATGTCAAGGATGCGGTCGCCTTCCTTGAAGCCGCAGAGCTTTATGGCTTCCTTGCTCAGCTCCCAGCCTCCGGGATGAAAAACTGTCATCATATACTCCTTATGCCGATACGTCGGTTTATGCCAATACGTCGGTGATGTCGTCCAGGCCCTTTTCGGTGCTTACTACGAGCACATGATCGTTGGGCTCGATGCGGTCGGAGCCGCCGGGTATGATTATCCGGCTGCCGCGGACTATGCAGGCGATCAGAAGGTTTTTGCGGGTCTCGATCTCCCGCAGCGGGATCCCGGTGATGCCGGGGGCGACCTTGATGGAAAACTCCAAAGCCTCCGCCTTGCCGCCGGCAATGGGGTAAAGCGACTCCACGTTGCTCTCCGGAGAGGTCTGCATCGCGCGCACGTAGCGCAGTATGCCCCTCGCGGTGATGAGCTTCGGCGAGATCACCGACTCTATGCCCGCCTTTTCGCCGAGCGCGGCGAGGTTTTCCCGGTTCACCTTGGCTATCACCTTGCCCGCGTTGAGGGATCTTGCGTACATGGCGACGATGATGTTTTCCTCGTCCGAGCCGGTCAGCGCGACGAGCCCGTCTATGCTTTCGACGTCCTCCTCGCCGAGCAGCTCCTGGTCGGTGCCGTCGCCGCATATTATCTCGGCCCCGGGAAGCAGCTCGCACAGCTCCGCGCAGCGGAGCTCGTCCTGCTCTATGATCTTTACGCGGGTGCCCATTCCCAGCAGCATCTTGGCAAGATAGTAGCTTATGCGGCTCCCGCCGACCAGCAGCACGCTGCGGGTCTCGCGGCGAAGCAGACCGCAGCGGCTGAAAAGCGTTTCGACCTCGCGGGGCTCGCCGGTTATGCTTATGCGGTCGCCCTCCCGCAGCACGAAGCTGCCGTTGGGTATGTACACCTCGCTGCCCCGCACCACGGCGCAGACCAGCAGCTTGACGGAAAAGATGCGGGGGAGATCCTTAAGGGCGAGCCCGGCGAGCTCGGAGCCGGGAGGCACCGTCATGTCCACCATCTCCGCCCGTCCTCCGGCAAAAAGGTTGACGGTCTGCGCGGAGGGGAAGCGCAGTATGCGGAATATCTCGGCGGCGGCGGCATACTCGGTGTTGATGTGCATGGAGATGCCGATCTCGTCGCTGAGAAAATCCATCTGGTCGATGTATTCGGGGTCGCGCACGCGGGCTATGGTGCTGCGCGCGCCGAGCTTGCGCGCGGTGAGGCAGGCGAGCAGGTTCAGCTCGTCCGTGCCGGTGGCGGCGATGAGAAGATCGGCCTTGTCCACGCCCGCCTCGGCCTGAGCCGAGTGGCTGACGCAGCTGCCGCAGATCGTCATTACGTCATAGAGGTTCGAGGCGTCCTCGACGGTCTTGGGATCGTTGTCGATGACCACGATATCGTGGCCCTCCTGCGACAGCTGCTTTACCAGCTCCGAGCCGACCTTGCCGCAGCCCAAAATTACGATTTTCATGTTTCGTCTCTTTCAGGGGCCGCCGCAAAAGCGTGTTCCGGGGCGGCCCCGTTTGAATGATGGTTTATTTCGTATAGATTATTTCGCCCGTTTCGGCGCTGCGGCGGTAGTGCCGGAAGAAATCGTACGCTATATCGCCGTAGCCCGGCCACAGGGAGTGCTGCAGGTATTCCGTGACGTTCAGACCCATCATCGGCACGCCCCTGTCGTTGTTGATGAGCCACTCGAAGTTGCGCCACTGGCCGTCGATGACCGTCAGCCGGAAGGAGTCGCTGGGGCGGCCTATGACGGGATACTTTTCGTAATCGGCGTCCGCCGCGTCAATGCCGTTGAAGCGGCAGTAGGTCTG
>DBWE01000024.1:8332-10957 GCA_002308315.1 Clostridiales bacterium UBA1246
TTGTTCGCCGTGTCCCACGCCGCGAAATCGAAGGAGGAGGTTATGAGCATGGCGGGCAGGTCGTATTTTTCGTAAAGAGCGGCGGTGCTTTCGGACAGGTTCTGCAGGGGCATCGCCATGGGACAGGCCGCGGCAAACAGCTCGGGATGCTCGCCGATGCAGTTGTAGGTNNTGGCCATGCCGCCCATGGAATAGCCGGTCACGTATACCCGCTCGGGATCGAGGGCGGGATACTTTTCGAGCATGTATCCGACCAGCCTCGGCAGCGCCTTGCCCGCGATCACGGTCAGGCCGCTGTGCATCGGGGCGACGATGGCGAAGCCCTCGCGGCCGGCGGTGAGCAGCAGGCCGGTCTCGTCGAGGAACATGAGGTTGTCGTCGCCTCCGCCGTGGTTTGCCAGCAGCAGCGGCACGCTGTGCTCGGGCGCGGTGTTGTTCAGCACCGGCTGAGGCAGGACCTCATACCAGGTGTCGAGATAAGCGCCGGGCTCCACTAAAAAGCCGCCGCCCTCGGCCTTGACGTCGCTGAAACGCTCGCCGTCGTGCACGAAGGTGACCTGCAGATCTCCGACGACGGTGCGGCCGTTGAATATGGGGTTGCGCTCCGCAAGCGAGAACTGGGAGATACGCGGCGCGGGGACGTAGCCCGTGTATTTGTTGGCGACGGCCGGCTCGAGGTATTTGCTGCTGACGTTGGAGGCGCGCTGCAGGAACATGAACGTGGTTTTGAAGGCCTTTTCCATCCAGCCGCCGACGTCTCCCGTCTCGTCCCGGGCGGTGCAGACCTTGCGCAGGGGGATGTTCCGGTCGTAGAACGTGCTTATTTCTCCGCAGCGGCAGTAAGCGTCGGTCCCGTTCGCCTCGCGGAATTTGTTGAGCGCGGTATCGCAGGGATTTACCAGGAACGCGGGAACGTTCACGCTCACGCGGACCTCCCCGGACATCTCGCCTCCGTAGGTGAAGTAGCCCGCCATGCGGCCTATGAGCTCCTCGCGCGAGCCGGCGACGTAATTATTCATGAAGCTCGCCCCGGCGCCCACGCCGAACATGTAGTTCTTGCCGTAGCCGCCGCAGTATTCGCTCTCCGCGGGACGCGCTCGCTCGCCGTTGATCTCGGCGAGGGCCTTCTGACTGAAAAGGGAATTGATGAGAACGTAGCAGTGCTGCAGATCGCTTTCGGTGTATCCGCCGTCTTTTTCGGGCATCCAGAGGATGATGGAGCCGACGGCGGAATTTATCAGGCGGATGAGCCCGAGGCTTTCAAGATACGCGAAGGCCTCGTCTTTGTCCCGGAAGCGCCTGTCGGCAAAGAGGATGAAGGAGGTGTTGTTGCGGGCGGCCGTCTCGCCGCCGTAAAGATCGGGGGAACGGTAGATATAAACAAGGTCCTTCGGGAAGTCATCCAGCTTGGGATCGGCGATGAGGCGCATGCGCGAATTGCCGGAAAGCTTTGCGGTGGCGGCGGGAGCGTTCGCCCGCACCTCGTCCAGAGTCTCGAACGTTGCGGGATTGCCCTGTCGGTTTACATAATTCTGCATGGTGATCCTCCGTTCTTTCTTATTTTTTTTGATATAGCAGACGGAACCTATACGAACCCGGTTTTGACGGGCAGCTTTCCGCCTGCACTTCGTTAAAATACTCGANNNTATCCGGCCCGTCAAAAACGCCGGAGCGCGTTTTTTGACGGCTTCGTATACGGTCATATTTCGTCGTTTTCCAGCTCCGCGCTGCGGTACTGCAGCGCCTCGGCGAGGTGCTCCGGCCTTATCGCGTCGCTCCCGGCGAGGTCCGCTATGGTCCTTGCCACTCTGAGGACCTTGTCGTAGGAGCGGGCGGTGAGCCCGAGGACCGAGTACGCCTGCTTTATGAGGGCTTCGCATTCCCCGTCGAGAGAGCAGTGCAGCTCCAGCGCCTTGCCGGACAGGGCGGAGTTGCGCTCACAGCCGCGCAGGCGCTGCTTTTCGAAGGCCGCCTCTATGCGCTTTCGTATCACGGCGGAGCTTTCGCCGTCGGGACGGGCGCGAAGCTCCTCGTAGCTCAGGGAACGGACCTTGACGAAAATGTCTATCCTGTCCAGCAGCGGGCCGGATATCCTGCGGCGGTAGGCGCGCACCTCCGCGGGGGTGCATCTGCAGCGGTCGGAGGGATGGCCGTACCAGCCGCAGCGGCAGGGGTTCATCGCGCATACCAGCATGAAGCGGCTGGGGTAGGTGGCCGAGCCGGAGGCTCGGGATATGGTTATCTCGCCCGTTTCGAGGGGCTGACGCAGCGCCTCGAGAGCCGTGCGGGAAAATTCGGGCAGCTCGTCGAGAAACAGCACGCCGTTGTGAGCGAGGGAGATCTCTCCGGGACGGGGAGAGACCCCGCCGCCGACCATGCCGGCGTAGGATACGGTATGGTGCGGGGCGCGGAAGGGCCGCGACGCCACTATGGGATCGCCGGAGCCGGTGAGGCCGGCGATGGAATGTATCTCGGTGGTCTCCATGGCCTCGCTGCGGGTCATTTCCGGCAGTATGGAGGGAAGGCGGGAGGAAAGCATGCTCTTGCCGGCCCCGGGAGGCCCGGAAAGAAGAACGTTATGTCCGCCCGCCGCCGCTATCTCCAGCGCGCGCTTGACGTTTTCCT
>DBWE01000024.1:11112-11235 GCA_002308315.1 Clostridiales bacterium UBA1246
GGGACGAAAAGGGAGCGTATCCCCGCTCTCTGCGCCGCGAGGGCCATGGAAAGGGCTCCGGCGACGCCTCTGAGCTCTCCGCCGAGAGACAGCTCTCCGAAAAACGCGCTGTCGGCGTCGGCC
>DBWE01000024.1:11270-11749 GCA_002308315.1 Clostridiales bacterium UBA1246
GCCGAGAAAGATCGGCAGATCGTAGAGCGTGCCGCCCTTTTTCGTGTCCGCCGGGGCGAGATTGACCGTGACGCGGCCGGAGGGGAATTTGAAGCCCGAGCTTTTTACGGCGGCGCGCACGCGCTCGCGCGCCTCNNNNGCTCCGCCCGTAACGAAGCACTCGGCCGTGACGCAGTAGCCCTGTATCCCGCGGACTCCCAGCGAGTTGATTTTCTGTGTGGAAGCGGACAAGCCGCAGCACCTCCCGAAGGGAAAGCTTTCGCATGGCGACGATATGAACGCCGAAATTTCGCTCTGGCGTTCATATTGCGGTTATTTTACCTTATTACCGTATATAATGCAAGCAGGGGCGATATTTTGAGTCATTTTAATTATTTACAGTGCGAAAAAATGATGATAAAATCATCGTATGAACATTTGCGATAACGCGATGAGGAGGAAGAACTTTGGCACGAAAACTCAAAACCATGGACGGCAAC
>DBWE01000036.1 GCA_002308315.1 Clostridiales bacterium UBA1246
CGGGAATGGCGGATTATCTCCGCGAATATCCCGCGCCGCCTTATCGCAGACAGGACTTATGGGACGTCTGCGACGCCTGGGCGGGCAGGCTCGCCGCTGAGCTCGGGCTTGAATATTCGCCTAAGCTGGAGGATGAGATCGACAGGCCGGCCTGCGCGGACACGGGCATTGCCCTTGTGAAAGCCCTCCATGATGAAAAGGGAAAGACAAAATCGGAGCTGGCCGCGGAGCTCGGCGTCAGCGAAAAAACGGTGCAGACCGATCTTCGCGCGCTTGACCCCGGCCTGAGTGCGGTAAGGCGCAAGCCGGATGTCCTTCGTGTCGGAGGCCAGGAAATGCGGGTCAAGGTCGAATGCGTCAAAGATCCGAAGAGCGGAAAACGTTCATATTATACGAAAAACAGACTGCATCCGCTTATCCTGCAGCTGAACACCATGCAGGTAGGACATCTTCTGACGGCGCTGGGAAAAAAGAGCGACGATGAGGGAGATATCGTATGCCGGGAGCTCGCCATATACGTATGGGACCAGCTTTCGAAGCAGGCGCGTGAACGCGTACGGGAAATATACGCGGCCGGAGACAGTGCGTTTTCGGCTTTCCTGGACGAGATCGGAGAAGAATACGGCGAGTGGCGTTCAATGGCGTACCAGACCGAGGACGAGATGCGCAACGGTCTGGATATGAGGCTTAGTTTCGAGTCTGTGTGGAAAGCGGGCGTCACGGTAAAAAAGATGACTGTCAAACGCGGCGGTGAAAAAACCGTGCTTCGCGGCGTGCGCATCAACTGGGACCCAGCGGACCGGAACCGCTTCTGGGCCATCCCCGCCGACGAGTGGCCGGATGAGGAACACGCATTTGAATTTCAGGAGAATGAAGTGTCCGGCTATCCCGAGTTTTGCGACTGAGATCCGCCCGGACTGGAATAAAAGCTTCCAACCCGCGTTTTCCTTTTATGCTATATTGCGGCCGTAAGGCGAAACGCCGAATATAACGAAAAGGAGAACGAAACAATGAAATGCACTTTTTACCGTCCCGAAAAAGTCGATCTCGGAGAATGGAATGAGATCAGGAAAAAACTGCTCGCCGATCTGAAGGAGCTGGAAAGCGGCGCGGTCGGCGAGAAAGAGGTACGGATATATCTCGACTGTCTCCTGCGTCACGCGGAGCCGCTTGAACATGATCCGAGGATGAGCTTTTTCGGCTTCGACAAGCCGAATACGATGCCCTCCGACGCCCGCGTGGATTTCTTCTATTGGCCCGGGTATATCGCCGCCGCCGTCTTTATGAGGGCGTTGACGCTCTACCCGCAGATCGCGGAGGGCGCGAAGCTCACTGCGGAGCCGGGCTCTCTCGATACCGCGGAGGCCATGAGGATTGTCTCCTCCTGTCTGCTCGGCTGTACCGGCCGCAGATTTGAAGGAGACGGCTTCCAGGGAACGGTCGGTCAGCTTGAAGCAATGTTTTTCTTCACGGAGCACGGAGCGCAGGAATTTTTCAAAAGGTACCCGGGGCTCTGCCCGGAGTTCGAAAAATGCTATACGGATATCCTCGAACGCATCAGACGCTCCGTGGAACGCGGAGAATTCAGAGACGACATGGGCAGTGACGTCACCGACGGCGGGAGAGCGCTGCTGGAGGCTGCCGCCCGGAATGACGCGTCCGTTCTTCCGCGCCGCAGTCCGGTATTCGTATACGGTACGCTCATGAGCGGACAGAGCGCGTCCGATATGATGAACGGCGCGGAATATCTCGGGAACGCGGTTTTGAGGGATCACGTCATGTACGGGCCGGGCAGCTATCCGGGTATAGTGCCGCGTGCCGGGGAGACGGTGCTCGGCGAGGTCTATATCGTCGATAACGACACCCTTCGCCGGCTGGACGGATATGAAGGCGAGGGCAGCCTCTATACCCGCGCCGCCGCTTTGACGGAGCTCGTCGACGGAAGAAAGATCAACGCTTACGTATATCTGTACAACGGTGAAGTAAGCGGAGAGCCGGTACGCGTACGCTGGAACATGCGGGACGACGAGCCGGTGTGGTACGCCTGCTACGGCTCGAATATCAGCTCCGAGAGATTTGCCTGCTATATCCGGGGCGGAGTCTGCCGCCGAAACGGGAGGAATTACAAGGGCTGCGGCGATAAGACGATGTGGAAGGACAGCATGATCCTTGAAATGCCGGGCAGGATGTATTTCGCCAATCACAGCTCCTCGTGGCAGCAGGGCGGAGTGTCCTTCTTTATGCCGGACCGCGGCGGAAAAACCGTGATGCGGCTGTACCTCATCACTTACGGTCAGCTCAAGGAAATACAGGGTCAGGAAGGAAAGTCCTCAAAATGGTACGGGAGGATACTGTTTTTGGACAGTATCAACGGCATACCCGTCTTTACGCTGACCTCGGAGGAGAGCGCGGAGCAGACGGAGCCGAGCGAAGAGTATCTTTCCCTCCTGCGCGAGGCCCTGATGGCCGAAGCCGGGATGACGGAGCGGGAGACGGAAAAATATCTGAAGAGCTGCGCCGCGCCGCTCGACCCCGTCGCGCGGAAAAGAAGAGGCGTTTCAGGAAAAACCGACGGCCGGGCGTGAGCCCTGCCGAAAAAAACGAAATGACGGGACGAAACAGTGAAGGAACAGATCGATCTGCAGGAACATATCACCCGGGGCGTTGAGAAGATAGTCTCGGATACATTAAAAGCCGCGCTTAAAAACCCGAAGGAAAGCGCGTTTCTGGCCTCATTCGCTCTTGCGAGCAGAAAGGCCTCAAAAACGCGCATGAAGCTGGAGCGGGAGGGACTGCACGTGCCCGGTTTCCTTATAGCGAGCATAACGAGCAGCTGCAACCTGCACTGCGCGGGCTGCTATTCCCGCTGCAGCGGCGCCACGGACGACGCGCCTCCCGAAAAACAGCTTACGGCAGAGGAATGGCTGAGCATATTCCGGCAGGCCGAAAAGCTCGGAGTGAGCTTTATACTCCTCGCCGGGGGCGAGCCCATGCTGCGCCGCGATATCATCGAGGCCGCGGGCGGTATGCGCGATATCATATTCCCGATTTTTACAAACGGCACCTTTTTCGACGAGCGGTATTTCGAGCTTTTCGATAAGCGCCGCGGCCTTATCCCCGTGCTCAGCATCGAGGGCGGCAGGGAAAAAACGAACGCCCGCCGCGGCTCGGGGATCTACGAGGTCGTATCGTCGAATATGGATAAACTGCGCGATAAGGGCATTATTTACGGCGTATCCGTCACGGTCACGACGGAAAACGTCGGCGAGGTCACGTCGAAAGAATTTCTTGACCGGCTTGCCGAAAACGGCTGCCGATTGGTGATATACGTCGAGTTCGTCCCCGTGACCGACGAGGCCCGCCATCTCGCCCCCGGAGACGGGGAGCGCAGACAGATGGAAGAGGCGCTGAGCCTGCGGCGCGCCGACTGCGGCGATCTCGTACTGCTGTCCTTTCCCGGAGACGAGCTGGCAATGGGCGGCTGCATGGCGGCAGGGAGAGAGTTTTTCCACATCAATTCCCACGGCGGGGCGGAGCCGTGTCCGTTCTCTCCGTATTCCGACGTGAATGTGAAGGACAGCTCCCTGCGCGAGGCGATAGCCTCGCCGCTGTTCCGCGCCCTTCGCGAAGAAGGTCTTCTCAGCGGAGAGCATGAGGGCGGCTGCGTCCTTTATGAAAGGCGCGATAAGGTCGAGGCGCTCGCAGGGGTGAAACGATAAAAAAAGACGGGCAGCCCGAAAATCAGAATTTTTCGGGCTGCCCGCATATCGGGATTCACAGCTCTCGGTATTTTGCCATCGTTTTCCTGAAAAGCTCCTTGGTCGAAGGGGGAGTATAGGTTATAGCGTTGGCTCCGGCGGCTACGGTCGCGGCGATGCTCGCCTCCGTTTTGCCGCCCGAGGCGATTATGGGCACGTCGGGGAATTCCCCGCGTATCTTCGCCACTATCTCCGGCGTGTTCGCGCCGCCCGCGACGTTCAGTATCGACGCTCCGGCGGCCAGCCTGCTTTTTATATCGGTCCTGTCGTTTATCACCGTGATTATCACGGGGATATCCACCTCCGCGGCCACGGCCGCAAGGTTCCGGTCGGTGATCGGCGCGTTGAGCACGACGCCCATGGCGCCCCGGCTTTCGGCGTCCCTTGCCAGGGCGACGGTGCGCGGCCCCTTTGTGGTGCCGCCGCCCACGCCGCAGAATACCGGTATGTACGCCGCCTGTATGATCGCGTCTCCGATAGTCTGCTGCGGGGTGAAGGGATACACGGCGAATACCGCGTCGGCGTCGCAGTTGCGTATTATGGCAAGATCGGTGGAAAAAACGAGAGATTTGATGCGGCGGCCGTTTACCGTTATACCGGTGGCCTTGCATATTTCTTTCGGCATTTCGAGGATGGTATGACGCAGACTGCTCTGGACGTTCGGGGGTGTACGCATGACGGGCCTCCTTTCCGGCACAATAAAACAAAGCTTTCTATACGATAATTCTGATCGTATTATAAATCATAATTGCGAAAAATTCAACATGAGCTCACGGAGAGACGAAACGGGGGAGAACGGAAATGACAATACAGCAGCTCAATTACGTCATAACCATATCCGAGATAGGCTCGCTGAACAAGGCGTCCGAGGTGCTGTACGTATCGCAGCCCTCGCTTACCAGCGCGGTGAGGGAGCTGGAAAAGGAGCTCGGGATAACGATATTCATACGCAGCGGCAGGGGCGTGAAGCTGACTGCGGAGGGCGAGGAGTTCATACAGAACGCCAGAGCCGTGGTGCAGCAGTACGACGCCCTTGCGGAGAAATACGCGCCGGGCAGCACGGTAAAAAAGAAGTTCGGCGTTTCGGCGCAGCACTATTCCTTTGCCGTAAAGAGCTTCGTGGAGATGGTCAAGCAGTTCGATACCGCAGAGTATGATTTTGCCATACGCGAAACGCGGACGCTGGACGTGATAAACGACGTGATCAGCTCCAAAAGCGAAATAGGCATCCTGTTTCTCAGCGAGTTCAATCGCAAGGCGATGGAGAAAATACTCAGAAGCGGCGAGCTGGAGTTTCACAGGCTTATAAGCTGCAGCGCGTACGTGTATTTATGGAGCGGTCATCCTCTTGCCGGAAAAGGCTCCATACGCTTCGAGGAGCTTGCGGACTATCCCTGCCTGTCCTTTGAGCAGGACGCGGGCGGCTCTTTCTATTACGCGGAGGAGATCATGAGCACGAGCGAATATCCGCGCACCATAAAGGCCACCGACCGCGCCACCATGCTCAATCTTATGGTGGGCCTGAACGGTTATACCCTCTGCTCCGGAATAATCTGCCGGGAGCTCAACGGCCCCGATTATGTGGCGGTGCCTTTTGAGACGGAGGGCGATCCCTCGGCGGGAAAAATGGAGATAGGCTATATCGTCAGAAAAAATACCGTTCCGAGCAGGATGGGAGAGCTGTATCTGAAGGAGATACGGCGTTATCTGGAAGAACAGGCTATAGATTGAATTACAGGCAGACTGCGGATATATAAGAGAAAAGAGAAGAGATAAAAGAATCGGTGTTTTGCTCCGCAAAACGCTTGAAAAGTAAGCAGTTGAATTTTGCCCCTTTTGTCGGTAAGGTCCGAAGGACTTTGCCGACAATTTAGTTATAGATCAAATCTATAGGTGAGTATATAAACGCGGTATTAGACAAATAAGTCAAGCAGAGTTATACTCAACGCGAAAAGAAAAACAAAAGGAGGACGGAGAAATGAAAAACAACGCGGCGTATATCTGCACTGCATACGAAAGAAGCATGCGAATGTGCATGCGCCGGTCTTTGATGCCTCCGTACGAACTCCCGGCGCGCAGCTGAACCGCCGTCAAACCGCCATTGGAAAGATCACCGGGAGGCACGCAGCGGCTTCCCGGTTTTTTGAATTTTTAATATAAGAAAGAGGATAATACGATGAGCAAATACAGATTTGAAACCCTTCAGCTCCATGTAGGTCAGGAGCAGCCCGATCCCGCCAGCGACGCCCGCGCGGTGCCCATTTACGCGACCACCAGCTATGTTTTCCATAACGCCCAGCATGCCGCCGACCGTTTCAGCCTTGCCGACGCGGGCAATATCTACGGACGGCTCACCAACTCCACTCAGGGAGTATTCGAGGAGCGCATCGCGGCTCTCGAGGGCGGCTCGGCCGGCCTTGCGGTGGCCTCCGGCGCGGCGGCCATCACCTATACGGTACAGGCGCTGGCTGCCAAAGGCGAGCACATCGTAGCTCAGAAAACGATTTACGGCGGCACGGCCAACCTTCTGGCTCATACGCTCCCCCTGTACGGCATAGACGCGAGCCTGGTGAACGTACACGATCTCAAAGAGGTGGAAGCGGCCATACGCCCGAACACGAAGGCTATATACATCGAGACCCTCGGCAACCCCAACAGC
>DBWE01000064.1 GCA_002308315.1 Clostridiales bacterium UBA1246
TACTCGCCGCCGGAGGTGGTGAGGTTGATGACGATATCTACGCCGGCCTCTTTGCAGTACTTGCGGCACAGCTGAACGGTCTCGGTGAACTTTTCAAGGCTCATGGACTTGTAGCCTATCTGCATTTCACCGTTGACTTCCTTATCCTCGCGGACGTGGATATGAGCCACGCTGGCTCCGGCCTTGGCGACCTCGACTACCTGGCGGGCGATCTCCTCGGGAGTATACGGAACGGTGGGAGCCTGGGATTTTTTGGTGCCGGCGCCGCACATGCACGCCTGAATGATTATCTTGTTGCTCTTGGACATTTTATCATTTCCTTTCCTTTGAAACGATCACACGGGGTCGTCCATGAATTTCTTTGCCAGACGGAATACCTCGAACAGCTGCTTGTCGCGTTTGGTCTTGAGGGCCTCGATATCCACGCCCTCGTAATCGTAAAAGCCCTTGCCGGTCTTTATGCCGAGGTTTCCTTCCTCCACCAGCTTCGCCAGGGTCGCGGGCATCTCGTCGCCGTGCTCCGGCATGGTGTAGCTGTGGTTTTTATAGTTGTTGGCGGTCATGTCGAGGCCGCCGAAGTCCGCGCGCTTGAGAAGGCCGAGCACGACCGCGCGGGGAATGAACGAAGCCTTGGCGGCAAGGTCGATGGCCTCGGCGTCGCAGTAGCCGTTGTCCATGAGGTAGAACACCTCGCGGTTGAGGCACTGCTGCAGACGGTTGACGATATATCCGCGGATGAATTTCTTCATGAGCACGGCGGTCTTGCCGCACTTTTTGAGCATCTCCACGGCGATATCGGCGTATTCCTGAGGAGCCTGCTCGCTCTTTACCACCTCTACCAGGGGGATGAGCTGGGGCGGAGCGTACCAGTGGCAGATTATCTGCTGGGCAAGCAGCTTTTCGGGCACTACCTCAAAGATGTTCAGCGCGGAGGTGTTGGAGGCGATGATCACGTCGCTCCCCACGATCCCGGCCAGCTCCCGGTACAGCTCTTCCTTGGCCTCTTTCTTTTCCACTATGGTCTCCATTATGAAGTCCGCGCCCTTGATCGCCTGCTCCACGGTGGCCTCGAAATGAATACGTCCGTATATTTCGTCCACCTGATCGGCCTTGATCTCGCCCTCGTCGGCAAAGGTCTTGAGGCTGGTGTAAAGGCTCGCCTTGGCCTTTTCGCGGGTGGCCTCGCTGCGGGTCCACATGGTGACCTGATATCCGCCCATCGCGAAGGTCTGGGCAATGCCGGGGCCCATGGTGCCCGCGCCGAGGACGGCTATTTTTTTTATGTCCTGCAGAGTTTTCACAGTATTATGACATCCCTTTCACGGAAATTCTCTCCGCCGGGGCAAAGCCTGCGCTCCGCCCGCGGCGCCGAAAGCATACCGTTCCGGTCCCCCCGGAGCGTTCAGCCCCGAAGGGACCGGGACATTTCATCAGAAGGAGCCTTCCTCCCAGGCGACCAGACGGACGAAGCCGCCGTCGGCCATCTCGCAGCGGAACGGGAAAGCGGCAATGATCATTCTGCGGCCCTTGACCTCGTCGATGTCGCCGCCGGCGTTCTCGACGGTGCATACGCCGTGCTGAGTGAACAGTCTGTGGCAGGGCTCGTAGTCGGGATATTTCTCGGCGGCGTCGTGGCCGGTGGCGAGCTTATAGTTGGTGTCGAGCCAGGGCATCTGCTCCTTGAGAGGATAGTGCCACAGGGGAGCGTCGGTAGCGCCCCAGGTGCCGGATATGCCCTTGATCTTCTTGGAAAGCAGCCACTTGGCGACGGTGGGGCCCATGCCGGGATAGTAGTTGAAGTACTTGTCGTTNNTTGTTCTTTCTCCAGAAGCGGTGGAAGCCGGTGTCCACGACGACCCAGTCGTTCTCTCTGATCTCGAGTCCGTCCTTGGCGGCGGCCTTCTCGAAATCCTCGGGCTGGAGCTCGTACCAGATCTCGCCCATCTTGGCGGGATCGCCGCCGGCGGCGTTGAACTTCTCCTGGAACTCATCGTACAGGTGGGTCATGTCGAGGATGACGCCGGTGCCGATGCAGAACTCGAGCTTGATCTCGGCGAGGTTGTAGCCGTAACGCTCGCGGTCGACCTCTTCCTCATGCAGGACGTGGTTGGGAGCGTCCATGTGGGTGGCGGCGTGCAGGGTGCCGGTGTAGGTCATGGTGCGCTTATGAAATCTCTCGAGATACTGGCCGCGGGGGAAGCTGAGGTCGCTGCGCGCGCCGGGGAAGGGCCACAGGGGGGTGTCTACGCCCCAGGGCTGGCTGAGGTCCCAGATCTTGGTCATTTTGGACTGATCCAGATAGAATTCGTCTTTGTTAAGGGGCATGTAAGCCATGGTATGTTCCTCCTGATTTATTTGATTTTATCGTTTTTTTATGATATTCTGAATAAACATCCTTAAGTGACAGACAAGCGTCTGACGCCGAACGGGGGGTATCTGCATGAAATACAAGATAGGCGACGTCTCGAGGATACTCGGCATATCCACCGACCTTCTGCGCTACTATGAGAAAAAGGGCGTGGTGAAGCCGCAAAAGGACAAGAACAACGATTACCGCTATTACGACACCTGGGACATCAATTTCCTCATAGACTGTCTGTGGTACAAAAGCTTCGGCTTCGGGATATCCCAGATAGCGTATATGGTCACTCAGTGCTGGCACGGCGATCTCGTTTCGCTCACCGACGAAAAATGCGATGAGCTGGAAAGCACCATCCGCCGTCAGGAGCTGCTGCTGGAGCAGCTCAAAAAGCACCGCGACGATCTTGCCCGGGTGAAGGACTGCATGTACGTGTGCGATATCGTCCCCAGCCCCGAAATAGTCAGCTACCTCAACCGCTTCAATTCCGAATACGCCGACAGCGCGGAGCTGCAGCGCCTGAGCAGCCAGTGGCTGGACTATATGCCCTTCGCCCAGAGGTACTTTGAGATACCTCAGGACGGGCTTACCGGCGAGGGCGACGATTACGCCTGGGGCTTTTCCCTGTCGGTCAAGCTGGCCGACGAGCTGGGCGTGCCCGTAAAGCCGCCGGTAGTCCGCCGTCCCTCCCGCATGAGCATCCATTCCGCCTTCAAAAGCTCCGGCAAAAACGCCTTTACTCCGAGACATCTCGATTTCATGCTCGAATTCGCTGAGAAAAACGGCTATACCATAACCGACCGCGCCGCCGGGAACCTGGTATGCAGCGTCATAGACGACGACGTGCTGACCGGCTATTTCGAGGTATGGCTGCCTATCGAATAAAAAGCGTGCTTGTCCGTCTGAGGCCGATGACCGGCCTCAGACGTTTTTTTATCAGCCGATGGCGGTCAGGCCGCCGTCGGGATAGAGGATATTGCCGGTGAGGAAATCGGAGGCGGGAGCGGCAAGGAACAGAGCCGTGCCGACGCAGTCCTCGGGGTCGGACATTCTGCGCATGGGCAGATTGGCGGCCTGCATCTCGAGATACTTCTCGACGGTGACGTTCGCTTCCTTGGCGCGCATCTCGAAGATCTTGTTCATCATGGGGGTCTTCATGATGTTGGGGCCGAAGCCGTTCACGGTGATGCCGTAGGGGCCGAACTCGGAGGCCAGCTGCTTGGTCAGCATGTCGAGAGCGCCCTTGGACGCGCAGTAGGCGATGTTGCCGGGGCCCTTGGTGGCGATCTTGCCGCGCACGGAGGTCACGTTGACTATCTTGCCGTAGCCGGCGGCCTTCATGTATTCGCCGAAGTACTTGCAGGTGAGCATGACGGAGGTGACGTTGGCGCGCATGACGGCGTCAAACTCCTCGGTGGGGAACTCGGCAATGGGGTGCTTTTTGTTCATGCCCTGGGAATTGACAAGGATGGTGACGGGGCCCATGTCCTCGTTGGCCTTCTTGGCGCAGGCCTTGACGTTCTCCTCGTCGGTGGCGTCGCAGACATAGTACCTGAAGTCCTTGCCGGTCTGAGCCTTGAGCTCCTCGCAGGCAGCCTTCAGCTTGTCCTCGCTGCGGGAGGCTATGGCGACGTTGGCGCCCGCCTCGGCAAAGGCCTTGGCAACAAGCTGGCCCAGTCCGCCGGCTCCGCCGATTATAACGGCGTTTTTGCCGGTAAGATCAAACAGTTTCGTCATGATACTTTTCCTTCCTTCTTATTTATTGTTGAGCGTTTTGCTTCAGTCGCACATTTCGATGACGGTGGCCTGTCCCATGCCGCCGGCGATGCACAGCGTCGCCAGGCCGTACTTCAGGCCGCGGCGCTTCATCTCGTACATCAGCGTTACGAGGATGCGGCAGCCGGAGGAGCCCACGGGATGTCCCAGAGCTACGGCGCCGCCGTTGACGTTGATTATGTCCATTCTGTTCTCCAGGCCGAGCATCTTGATGCAGCCCAGCGCCTGAGCCGTGAAGGCCTCGTTGAGCTCGATGAGCTGGATGTCGTCCATGGTGAGGCCGGCGTTCTTCAGCGCCTTGGGCACCGCGTAGACGGGGCCGAGGCCCATCATTCTCGGATCGGCGCCGGCTACGCCCATGCCTATGATCTTGCATATGGGCTTGAGGCCGAGCTCGGCGGCCTTCTCGGCGCTCATCAGGGTAACGACGGAGGCGCCGTCGTTGCGGCCGGAGGAGGAAGCGGCGGTAACGGTGCCGGTGAGGGCGCTGTCGTTATACAGCTTGCCGTCCTCGCCCTTCTTGATATTGAAGCAGGGCTTCAGCTTCGCCATTTTCTCAAGGCTGGTGTCCCTCTTGGGGAACTCGTCGGTATCCACCACGATGGGGGGCTTTTTGCGGCCCTGGGGAACGGTGAGAGGAATGATCTCTTCCTTGAACTTGCCGGCGTCGATGGCGGCTATGGCCTTTTCCTGGGACCTGAGCGAGAACTCGTCCTGCTCCTCGCGGGTGATGCCCATGGTCTGAGCTATGTTCTCGGCGGTGGCGCCCATGTTGTAGCGGCCGTAGATCTCCTGCGGCTGGCTCTGGAACTGACCCTCGGTAAGAGCGTCGACGAATTCGACGTTGCCGGTGCCGACGCCCCAGCGCGCGTCGCGCACGTAGAACACGGCGTTGGACATGCTCTCGGTGCCGCCCGCGAGCACCACGTCGGACATGCCGGTCATGATTTCCATGGCGCCGTTGTGGATGGCGGTCATGCCGGAGGCGCACTGGCGCATTACCGTATACGCGGGGACCTCCTCGGGTATGCCGACGCGCAGAGCGGCGACACGCGCGATGTTGGGCTCGTCCGAGGTCTGACGGCACTGGCCCATTATGACCTCGTCGACCTCTTTGGGATCCATTCCGGTGCGCTCGAGCGTGCCCTTCAGGACCGCGCAGGCCATATCCACGGCGTGCAGAGGCTTCAGAGCTCCGCCCATATTGCCGACTGCCGTGCGGCAGCCGTCAACGATGACTACTTCTTTCATATTGCTCATTTTTTCTTTCCTTCCCTTGCAAAGCAAGTTATGATTTACAAAAATGCTTCAAGGCATAACATACCTTTATATATGAATGATAAACCTTGGTATAATCCCAAAGTCAAGCAAAGTCCGACGGATATTTATATACAAAAAGAATTCCCGCGTTATTTGCGTTTTTGTGCATGTTGAATATAACGATTATGCCGAAGCGTTCTCGCTTCGGCATATATCCGTTACGGTATCTTTCTCGCCGTTCCGCTGCGCACGGCGGCCTCGGCCACGGCGGCCGCGACGGCCTTTCCCACGCGCGGATCGAAGGGCTCGGGCAGTATGTATTCCGCGCTGAGCCGGTCCCGGGCGAGGGCCGCTATCGCATCGGCCGCGGCGAGCTTCATTTCCTCGTTTATGTCGCTTGCCCTCACGTCGAGAGCGCCTCTGAATATTCCGGGGAAGGCGAGCACGTTGTTTATCTGATTGGGCATGTCGCTCCTGCCCGTGCCCACTACGGCCGCTCCCGCGGCGAGGGCTTCCTCCGGCATTATCTCGGGCGTCGGGTTCGCCATGGCGAAGATTATCGGCGACGGGGCCATCGAGCGCACGTTCTCCGCCGTCAGCAGGCCGGGAGCCGAAACGCCGATGAATACGTCCGCGCCCTTTATGACCTCGGCAAGAGGTCCCTTTTTCCTCTCGCGGTTGGTGAAAGCGGCGAGGGCGGCCTTTGCCGCGTTGAGCCCCGGCCTGTCCGCGCTGACGGCGCCGGAGCTGTCGCAGACGATCACGTCCCCGACGCCGCGGCTGCCCAGCAGCCGC
>DBWE01000119.1:0-5149 GCA_002308315.1 Clostridiales bacterium UBA1246
GTGCCGCTGCTTAAAAAAATAAAGATAGACATAGGATACGGCGCCGACGGCGCGCAGACCATGACGCTCAACGGGGAGAGCGTTACCGGGCTTATAAGAACTCCGGAGATATCCATGTACGCCTCGGCGGTGTCGGCCATACCGGAGGTCAGGTCGTTCCTGCTCGATACTCAGCGGGACATGGCGAAAAAGCACAGCGTCATCATGGACGGCAGGGACATAGGCACGGTCATACTCCCCGACGCGGAGGTCAAGATATTCCTGACCGCGCGCGCCGAGGTGCGCGCGCAAAGACGCTGGAAGGAGCTCAGGGAAAAGGGGAGCGGCCAGAGCTATGAGGACGTGCTCAGGGAAATAAACGAAAGGGACGCCGCAGACTCCGGACGGGCCGTGGCGCCGCTGAAGCCGGCGGAGGACGCCGTTATTCTCGATACCTCCGACATGGATATAGACGGCGCGCTTGCGGCGGCCTGCGAAATAATCGAAAGAAAGGCCGGAAAATGAGAACGGTTTACGGGATATACTACTGTATCTTTTATATCATTTTTCACTTTGCCTACCGTATGCGCACCCTGCACCGGGACCGGGTGCCGGAGGGCCCGATGCTGGTATGCGGAAATCATACCTCGCTCGCGGACCCGCTGCTCATAAGCGTGGCGCTGGGCAAAAAGGCCTTTATCCGATATATGGCCAAGATAGAGCTCATGCGCGCGCCTGTGCTCGGAGCCCTGCTCAGAGCGGCGGGCACCTTCGGCGTGGATCGCGGCAACAGCGACGTCGCCGCCGTCAGAACGGCGCTGCGGATACTGAAAGACGGCGGGAACGTGGGCATCTTTCCGGAAGGAAAAAGAGTGAGCGAGGACGAGAAGGCGGCGGCGAAGACCGGAGCTATCATGCTCGCATCGAAGACCGGAGCAAAGATACTGCCCGTTTACGTGCCCCGGAAAAGACGACTTTTCGGCAGGCTCAATATCGTCGTAGGCGAGCCGTATTCCATAGAGCGCACCCACGGCGGCTCCGAGACCTACGAGCCCATGGCGAGGGAGCTTCTGGAAAAAATAAACGCGCTTAAGGAAGAGAGCGGAGAATGACTGTGACGGTGGCCGCAAAGGCCGGATTCTGCTACGGAGTGAAAAGGGCGGTCGAGATCGCCGAAAGAGAGGCGCCCGGAGGCTGCTGGACGCTGGGAGAGCTGATACACAACCGCAGGGAGACCGCGCGTCTTGAAAGCCTCGGCGTAAAAAAAGCCGACTGCGTTGACGATATCCCGGACGGGGCTACGGTGGTGATACGTTCCCACGGGGAGCCGGACAGCGTATATGAGCAGCTGAGGGAAAAGGGCTGCCGCATAGCCGACGCAACCTGCCCGAACGTCGAAAGGATACACAAAATAGTGCGCGGAGCCTCTTCCCGGGGGCGGAGAGTGATCATCCTCGGGGCCGCGGAGCACCCGGAAGTGCGCGGTATCTGCGGCTGCTGCAGCGACGCGCTGGTGTTCAGAAACCTCGAAGAAATACACGAATGGATAAAAATTCATCCTTCAGAGTATGAAATCCCGGTAACGATCGTATTTCAGACTACCGAAATACGTGAAAGGTTGAAAAAAAGTGCTGATTTATTAAAAAAAGAGTATACAAATCACGAATTATTTGATACAATATGCGAAGCTACATCCAGCCGCCAGAAGGAGGCTGAGAAGCTTGCCGCCGCATGCGATGCCATGATAGTTGTAGGAGACAGGAGCAGCGCAAATTCCCTGCGATTAGCGGAGATTTGCGAGGATACTTGCAGGAAAGTCGTTTTTGCTGAAACAGCCTCCGAGATCGACCTGTCGGAACTTGATGATGTCATAACATTGGGCGTCACGGCCGGAGCTTCTACTCCGGCTTGGATTATTAAGGAGGTTTGTTCAAGAATGTCAGAAGAGATCAATGCCGAGGTAAAAATCGAAGAGACCGCGGCTGAGCAGCCCGCAGTTGAAACTGCTGCCGCGGAGGCTCCGGCGGAAATCGCCGCGGAGGCTCCCGCCGCTGCGCCCGCAGCCGAGGAGACCTTTGACGAGATGCTGGAAAAGAGCATCAAGACCCTGACTACCGGGGAAAAAGTAACGGGTATAGTAGAGTCGATTAACGCAACTGAAATAACCGTTGATCTCGGGACCAAACATTCGGGCTACATACCCATCTCCGAGCTTTCCGACGACCCGGATCTTAAACCGGAGGACATAGTCAAGGTAGGCGATCAGATAGAGACCTACGTGATGCGTGTCAGCGACGTGGAAGGGACGGTGATGCTGTCCAAGAAGCGTCTCGATACCGTGAAAAACTGGGATTTCATAGAACAGGCTCGCGAGAACAGAGACGTGCTCGAGGGTACCGTTACCGAGGAGAACAAGGGCGGCGTCGTCGTGAACATAAAGGGCATAAGAGTGTTCGTGCCCGCTTCACAGACCGGCCTTCCCAAGGACGCGCCCATGTCCGAGCTGCTCAAGCAGAAGGTCAAACTGCGCGTCACCGAGGTCAACAAAGCCAGACGCAGAGTGGTCGGTTCCATCCGCGCCGTACAGTACGAGACCCGCAGGGCCGCGGCGGAGAAGACCTGGGAAGAGATCGAAGAGGGCAAGAAGTACAACGGCGTAGTCAAGTCCCTTACTTCCTACGGCGCGTTCGTCGATATCGGCGGCGTGGACGGTATGGTCCACGTTTCCGAGCTGAGCTGGAAGCGCATCAAAAATCCCGCCGAGGTGCTCAAGGTCGGCGACGAGATAGAGGTATACGTCATTTCCTTCGACAGGGAAAAGAAAAAGATATCTCTGGGCTACAGAAAGCCCGAGGATAACCCCTGGGTCAAGTTCACTTCCTCCTTTGAGCTCGGCAGCGTAGCGACGGTCAAGATCGTCAAGCTGATGCCGTTCGGCGCTTTCGCGGAGATCGTTCCCGGAGTTGACGGCCTTATCCATGTTTCTCAGATCACGAACGAGCGCCGCATAGGCAAGCCCGACGAGGTGCTCTCCGAGGGTCAGACCGTTGAGGCCAAGATCACCAACATCGACAACGAGAACAAGAAGGTCTCTCTCAGCATCCGCGCCCTTATGGAGCCCGAGGCAGCCGCGCCCGCGGAGCCTCAGGAAGCGGACGACGGAGCTGACGAGGTGGTATACGATACCGAGCATCCCACCGATTTCAAGACCGAGGAAGAGTAATAGCTTCAAATCCCCGTTTGCTGCTGCAGACCAAGCCGTGACCGGCTTGGTCTGCATGTTTCATAGACTCCCTCGAAGACCGGCGGAGGCCCTGCTATGCGCCGTAGGATCTCAGCGGGCGCATGAAGCCGTCCGACGCCGTGGACTGTACGTCGCCGGCTATGATCTCCTGCCCGAAGAGCACTACGTCCGCCACGATATCCTTTTCGCCCGTCGGATAATTCGTCACGCGGAAGCTGTAGCGTACCGCCTGCATCCCTGCATAGTTTTCGATGGGATATCCCTGCTCCTTCTGCAGCTTGATGTAGTCCGCGTAGACGCCGTTGAACCGGCGCGGTATGACGATGCTCTGCGTCTCTATTGGCTCGCTTTCCACCTGCCAGCCGAGGGAGGCAAGATACGCCACTATGTCCTCGACCCCGCGTATGCCGCTTTCGGACGGGTGCATATCCGCCTTTTTGCCGCCTGAGGCGGCGTGGACCGCGATTACGATCAGAGCGAGGACGACAGCAAGCCCCGCTGTTATGAGCACGGCTTTTTTCCTGTTGAGCTTTGCTGTGAATACGAACATTGAATAATTCCCCCTGTCGATGAAAGTATATGAGAGGGAGAGCGGACAAATGCCTTTATCGAGAATAGATAAAATAATATCTTCCGCGGGTCTGGCGTCGCGCAGCGAGGTGAAAAAGCTCGTGCGCGAGGGCCGCGTGACGGCCAACGGCGAGACGGTCGCTTCCGCGAGCATGAAATTCGACGACGGGGCCGACGTCCGCCTTGACGGCGTGCCGGTCAGCCGGGAAAAACACGTATATATAATGATGAACAAGCCTGCCGGTTATCTGAGCGCCACGGAGGACAAAAAAGCGCCGACGGTCGTCGACCTTCTGAACGGGCGCGAAGCGGCAAGAGGGCTCTTTCCCGCGGGGAGGCTTGACAAGGACTCGGTCGGCCTGCTGATACTGACGGATGACGGCGACCTTTGCCACAGGATCATTTCACCGAAGAGCGGTACGGTAAAGGAGTATTTCATACGCGTATCGCGCCCGTTTGACGCCGACGCGGTGCGGATGTTTGCCGGGGGAGCGGTGCTGGACGACGGGTACAGGTGTCTTCCGGCAGAGCTGGAGCCCTCCGAAGACGGGCTGACGGCCGTAGTGAGGATAAGCGAGGGGAAGTACAGACAGGTCCGCCGGATGGCCGCGGCCGCGGGCACGGAGGTAACGTATCTCAAAAGGCTGTCCGTGGGCGGAGTGCGTCTCGATCCGGCGCTGAAGGAAGGGGAGTACCGCCCGCTGACGGAGGAGGAACTGAACACGCTCAGACGGCAGACGTCCGGCAAAGCATAGTATTCCGTCGGTCCGCGTTTTTGGCACATATAGGGCAGAATATACAAAGTAAAGGCAAAAGTTTGTGGGTTAGGTAAATTGAACGGCGTCTCTTTTTGTGGTAACATAATACCGCTTTCGGGTCTTCGGCCCGTGGCTTTTGCTTGTATATCTTTGGAGGTGCACTATGTCAAGCGTTACGCTGAGAGGTATTTATAAAAAATATGCGGGCGGAGTGACCGCCGTTTCCGATTTCAATCTCGATATTCAGGATAAGGAGTTCATCATACTCGTCGGCCCCTCCGGCTGCGGAAAATCCACCACGCTGAGAATGATCGCGGGCCTTGAGGAGATCACCCTCGGCGAGCTTTACATAGACGATAAGCTCGTAAACGACGTGCCGCCCAAGGACAGGGATATCGCAATGGTCTTCCAGAACTACGCGCTGTACCCNNCTGTATCCCCATATGACGGTTTTTGAAAACATGTCTTTCGGCCTGAAGCTGAGAAAAATGCCGAAGGACGAGATCAAGCGCAGGGTCATCGAAGCGGCTCAGATACTTGAAATAGAGCATCTTCTCGACAGAAAGCCTGCCGCCCTCTCCGGCGGACAGAGACAGCG